>JBQCGE010000115.1:0-7634 GCA_051955955.1 Verrucomicrobiota bacterium | reverse complement strand
AGTAAGCCTTGTGTAAAGTTTGCAGCGGTGAATTTTACTTACCTTGATTAACAATAAAAATTAAGCTTGCTAACTATTTTCTATCAGCATAAAAGAACATTATGAAAGGCGGCTTGCTGGCATTTTTATTGGGTTTCACTTTCGTCACTCCTGCATTCGCGCAAGGTTCAAAATCATTTGAATACGATTTTGGGAAAGCTTTGCAAACGGCTCCCGCCGTTGATTTGGACGGGACTATTTATATTGGAGGCAAGGGTTCTATTGCGGCGATAGCGCCGTCGGGAACGGAAATGTGGAAGACAAATGTATTTAGTGGTTCCGCTTCGGATTTCGGAGCCATCAGTATAGATACGGATCGAATTTATGCCACCACCAGCGAGGGAGTTTTTGCTTTTGGTAAAAATGGATCGCGGCTATGGACTAATAATATTAAATCAGTTGCTTCGGCGGTCGCGATTAGTTCGGATGGCACGGTTTTTGTGGGAGGTTCCGATGGGACTGTGTATGGATTAAATCGCAACGGTTCCCTGATTTGGACGAACCATCTTGACGATCCTTCCACATTGGCGATGCCCGCTGGTCTGCTGGCGGTGGGGGATGACGGCAAGGTGTATGTAGCTCGAGGAATCCTTTATGCTTTGGACCCGAATGACGGCCACATTCTGTGGGCCGGGACTGAGCAGGCTGGCAAATCATCCCCGCTGATCGGTGCTGGCGGGAATATCTATTATGCAGGTTTGCCGGAGCTTGCATCGTTCAAATCGGTCTCAGCTGCGGGAACAAACTTGTGGCTGATGCCAATGATTGGCGTGCCGGAAGGGGCGGTGTTTAATGAGAACTCTGGACGAATTTATGTTGCTGCGTCGGGTTCTTTATACACTGCGCAAACGGAGGGAATTAAATCGCTGACCCTAAATGGCAGCAGTAATTGGGTGTTCAATGTGGGGAACCCTCAAGGAACAGATGTGCTCCCGGTTACGCTTAATAATGATGATGTAGTGGTGGCCATTGGCGCCAAAGTCTATGCCTTGAGTGAGCAGGGGACATTGAAATGGGGTTATGATCTAACGGATAAAGCAGTAAAGGGCCTGGCAGTAGGGCCGAACCATGACATTTATGCGGCTCAAGCGAATGGAAAATTAACGGCGATCACTGGTTCATCCCCGCTGGCATCCAATGGCTGGCCTGTTTATGGCGGGAATGCAAGACATACCGGGCAGAGGACAACTTCGGTTGGGGTTGTAATGATTGCGCCAGATTTGGTAACTACCAATTCAGCACACCTGACGGTTCAAGTAAATCCGGCATTCGCGAACGGCACCGTCTATTTTCAATACAGCAATGGAACGACAACGAATTCAGTAGCGGTAGAGGTTGCGAGCACAAACATAGAGCCAAATATTTCGACTTCACTTTCGAATCTGCTGGAAGGGACCATTTATGGAGTGCACGCGATTCTTTCGAATTCTGTGCAGATCGTGACCAGTGAGGATATGTATTTTCGAACTTTGGGGGCCTCAGGGGAAATCGCTCCGACTTTGACCGCTTTACAGGGCGCGGCTGCGTTGGGTGAGTCAGTTACGTTTTCGGAGGACGGAGTCATCACAGCCCCGAGCCCGATTCTATTTAGTAAAACCAATATTATTGATGCGAACGGACACGCGGTGGTTCTTTCAGGGGCGGGGATGAATCCGATTTTGAAGATGACCTCCACGGCTCAATTGACCCTCGCAGGGATAACTTTCGCGAATGGGAAAGCGCAGGGAGAGTATACAGAAGACGGCACGCATTTGGCGAACGGTGGCGCCATTATTAATGATGGGGGCGAACTAACCATCACGGGGGTGCGTTGTGACAAATAATTTAGCGTTGGGTGCACGAGTACCTTCCAGTCCTGATCCGGTTCCTCCAATGGTTTCGAATGGTCTGTTTTCGAGCACGAATATGGCATTGTATGAACCTTCGAATGCCAGGGGCGGGGCGATTTGGCAGAAGGGCGGGAAACTTACAATATTGAATAGCCGCTTCGAAAATAATCAGGCCAAAGGGGGTGCAGACGCGGCGAGCAGCGGCACTTGTGAGGCGTTTGGCGGGGCAATTTATATGACTGGTGGTTCCACTGTGGTCAGCAACTCTTTTTTCCTAAAGAATCAGGCAATTGGAGGTAACGGTTTGGCGGTCTACCAGAATGGCCAGCCACAGGGAGGGGCGATTTATTTAAGCCAGGTAAGCGCGACTTTTGAAGATGTGTCGGTCTCGGAAAATGTAGTGACCGGGAGCGGGCTTGGCTTTCCGAAGGGAGGAGCAATTGCAACGGACGGAGGCTTCTTAGTGATTACCAACGTTACCCTTTCGGCGAACCAGGTTAAAGGCACCGACTACCTGGACAGGCACTATGGCTCGACCAGCGATAGCAGCTACGGAGGTGCGCTATATAATGGGGGCACAGTTCACGTTTGGAATTCGAGTGTATTGGATAACCTCGCTTCATCAGGGCTTGGGGATCCGAATAACCCTGAGTTCGGCCCGCCCGGCGGTCATTCCAAAGGTGGTGGGGTTTATAATGAAGGGGTTATTGCCATTTACAACAGCACCCTAAGTGGGAACATTTCACAGGATCCGAGCCTAAACTTTTTTGGTTATCCGATTACCAATGGTGGTTTGGGAACCGCAGTTTTCAGTTCTGGATTTGTCGGAGTTACGAACTCCACGATTGCTGACAATCTAATTGGGACCGAAGCGCTCTCATCCACGAACACACGCCCGTTCGTTTTGAAAAATACGATCCTTCAATCCAACTCCGGGAAGAATTCCGGGCCGGACATCATTGACGCTGGAAACAATCTGAGCTCGGATGCCACACCTGCGTTTAGTACATCGACAAGCTTCAACAACACCGATTCAAACTTGGGTCCGCTTGAATTTTACGGGGGAGCGACGAAGTGTTATGCGTTGATGGCGGGGAGCCCAGCGATCAACGGTGCGGATGATGCAACCGCTCCCGCTACCGATCAACGAGGACGGACTCGGCCTTTTGGCGCTCATGCGGATATTGGATCTTTTGAATCGAGTTCGCCGTTCTTTGTTTGGGGGCAAATCAAAGGCTATCATGATCCTGCCACCAAAATTATTGTCGGTACAAATCAATATGAGGTCTCGGCTGAAGGTTATTTCAATATCGGTCCATTCCCGGGTGGAGAATTGCCACTTGCGCTGCTGGGTGGCGATGCGCTCTTTCGCCCGAACAATTGGAATTATAATTTGAGTGTTGATGGTCCAATCACAGGGATTGCAAGTTATCAGATGGATTCCTTTGTGCCTGATCCTGTGGCTGAGGGGACGGTGTTTACGCTGGCGGGTGCTCCAAATGAGACATGGCGAATCGAGGAGAGCCAAGATCTTAAGAGCTGGAATACCAATGCCGTTTATACCCTGGACAGCACCGGCCTGCTCTCGATAGAAATTACGAACTACACCAAGGCTGCCTTCTTCATCTCCGTGAAACAGTAGAGCCGCTTTTAACCATTGTAACGTCATCAGCATTCGTGAGCGGAATCCCCGTGGATCCGTTCCGAATGCTGAAACTTTTTTCTGGTTCGTTGTGTTCTTCAGATGCGGGATGAACCCGGAAACGAAAAATTGTTATGAAAAAAATAGTAAAACAGAGTTTGGCTTTGGGTGCGCTGTGTGGTGTGTTAACCTTTGGCCTTCAGGCGGCGGAGGAACTTCCCGGGAAGGTTGATTTTGGGAGTTTTACGCCGGCGAGTGGGGCGGAATTTGTGGAGGTTAACATCAACAGCAACCTGATTACGATGGTTCTCGACCTGGCAAAAAAGAGCGAACCGGACATCGTTGAAGTGTTAAAAGGCTTGAAAGGTGTTCGGGTGAACGTGATGGGGCTCACAGATGAAAATCGCGCGGATGTCCAAAAGCGAGTGAGCGGAATCCGGAAGGATTTGAACGCAGGCGGTTGGGAGCGGGTAGTGACAGCCGTGCAGGAAAATCATGACGTGGGGGTATATGTCCGCACCCGGGGTTCCGAGGCTGTTGAAGGGATTGTCGTCACGGTCCTTGAAGACAACAAGCAGGCCGTTTTGATCAATGTGATTGGAGATATTCGTCCTGAAAAACTTGCGATGGTTGGCGAACGGTTCCACATCGAACCGTTGAAGAAACTGGGCATCAAAGAGAATTAAACAAAAACTTCACCAGGGAGACGGGTCCTCCGTTTCCCTTATTTTATGGCAACCCAAAAAAAATCGCCGTTGAAATGGTTCGTTCTGTTTTTCATTGGCGGGCCAATGTTATTAATGCTCTGCACCGCCCTTCTGATTGGGAGTTTCTTTTGGGTTAGCCCGGAGGTTCGCGCGTTGCGGAACACCGTAATCGAAAACAGTTCCGGCAGGGTGGAAAAGCAACTGGAACTCAGTGTGGGTCGCGGGACATTTGTGGTGGCCCGTTGTGTTTCCCCATTTATTCGCGAGCTGCCGGAACCCGCTCGCATAGCGCTGGAGTCCGCGCGCGGGGTGCAGGTCAGCATCATGAAAACCAAGGGGCCGGTGCGTTCGGCAAAGATTCTTGCATCGGCAAAGAAGCTAATGGAATCCAAAGGATGGGAGCAAATGGCGGGGGTGATGCAGAGTGACTGCACTGTGGCGGTATTCGTGCCGCATAACCTGAAGAGCGGGGACCTCGCGGAAGCGTGTGTGCTGGTGGTGAACGAAGGACAGGTGGTCACGGTTTACGGCAAAAGCGATTTGCGGCCGCTGGTCAATTTTGCAATGGACCAAGCGATGAGGAAGTGGCCGGAGATTGCGATGAAGTAGTTGCTATTCGACATTCAGGGAGACGTTTGCGGGGAATGGATTCGCATTCTCACCATGCAACCTGCGCGTAAGGCGAAAAAGGTTCTGGTGAGAATCTGAATTTTCAGGCAGATTTTGCATCCAATAATTTTCAAGTCGAATGAAACGCATCATTCCCATTGCGGCCGCGCTCTCGGTCGCACTTTCCGGATTCGGAGCTGAACAAAACGGGGTTGTGCCTGTTGGTAAGAATGGCAAGGCACTGAACCTTGGTTTTGAAGATGGCACATTAAAAGACTGGACAGCGGTCGGACAAGCTTTCCAAAAGCAACCCGTTCGCGGCGATACCGTCGCACCCCGGCGGAGCGATATGAAAAGTGATCATGAAGGGGACTATTGGATCGGCACGTACGAACGATTTGGGGATGATGTGCAAGGGGCGTTAACTTCGGTGCCCTTCAAGGTCACGCATCCTTATGCCAGCTTCAGAGTGGCGGGTGGAGAAAGCGAAAATACCCGGGTGGAACTGGTGCAGGCTGAGGACAACAAAGTCTTTTTCAAAATCAGCGGGAATGGAACGGAAAATCTGCGCCCCGTTGTGGTGGACCTGAAACAACAGGCTGGCAATGAGATTTTTATCCGCGTGGTGGATCAACAAAGCGGCGGTTGGGGGCATATCAATTTTGATGATTTCCGTTTTTACTCGGCCAAGCCGGTTTTCGCGAATGCAATTGATCCGGCCAAGCAAGCGGCCGACGCAGCGCCGCCGATGGACATGGTGAAGTTCGCTGGACTGAGTCCGGAGGAAGCGGCGCGCGACGCAACAGTTCCTGAAGGTTTTGAGCTAAAACTATTCGCGGGCGAACCGGATGTGAAGCAACCCATTTCGTTCGCGATTGATGATCGGGGGAGGCTTTGGGTGGCGGAAGCTTACACCTACCCGCGGCGCGAGCCGGAGGGGCAGGGTAAGGATCGCATTCTGATTTTTGAAGATACGGATGGAGATGGGAAATTCGATAAGCGGACGGTTTTCATCGAGAACCTGAATCTTGTGAGCGGGATCGAAGTCGGTTTTGGCGGTGTTTATGTGGGGGCGGCTCCGTATTTCATGTTTATTCCGGACCGGAACCATGACGATAAACCAGATGGTAAGCCGGAAATTCTTTTGGACGGCTTCGCTTACCAGGACACACATGAAACATTGAACACGTTTACCTGGGGCCCGGATGGCTGGCTTTATGGTTGTCATGGCGTGTTCGTCCAGTCGAACGTCGGGAAGCCGGGTTCATCGGATCAGGAACGGACACGGATCAATGCTGGTGTTTGGCGTTATCACCCGACGCGGCATAAATTTGAGCTTTTCTCCGAAGGCACCAGCAACCCCTGGGGCGTTGATTTTGATGCGAACGGCCAATGCTTTATCGAGGCATGCGTTATTCCGCATCTCTTTCACATGATCCATAGCGCGCATTACGAGCGTCAGGCTGGGCAGGATTTCAACCCCTACGTTTACGATCAGATTAAAACCATTGCTGACCATGTGCATTATGCGGGGAACAAAGGGCCGCATGCGGCGAACGGCCGTTCAGACGCAGCGGGTGGTGGCCATGCCCATGCGGGTATGATGGTTTACCAGGGGGGAAGCTGGCCTGAGAAGTATCACGGGAACTTGTTCATGAACAATATTCATGGGCAGCGGATTAACATGGATATTCCCGAACGCCAGGGCTCAGGATTTGTGGGACATCACGGAAAAGATTTCGTGAACTTCAATGATGCCTGGTCGCAGATCATCAACTTGCGGTATGACCAGGACGGTTCCGTTTACATGATTGACTGGTATGACAAGAACCAATGCCACCATAATAATGTGAACGGGCATGACCGTTCGAACGGGCGCATTTTCAAGCTGGTCTATAACAACGAGAAATACACTCCGATCAACCTCGCTGAAAAATCGAGTCTCGAGTTGGTTGAACTACTCGGGAAGAAAAATCAGTTTTACCCACGCCATGCGCAACGAATTCTGCAGGAACGTGGCGCCGACCCAGCGGTGCATAAAGCGTTGCTGGACGTGATCGCGGGTTCAAAGAACGAGCAGGAGCGGCTCAACGCGCTTTGGACTTTGCATGTGACTGGCGGGTTGAGCGATGAGGCTCGTTTAAAGCTGCTCAAGCATCGCAACGAATACATCCGCGCATGGACGATTCAATTGTTGTGTGAGAAGGAAGCGCCACGTCCCGCATTGCTCGACGCCTTTGCCGGGTTGGCCGCGAATGATCCATCGCCAGTGGTCCGGTTGTACCTGGCTTCCGCGATGCAACAAACTCCCCCTGAAAAACGTTGGGCGGTGCTGACCAGCCTTGTCAAACACCAGGAAGACATCAACGATCACAACCTGCCTTTGATGTATTGGTACGCTGCTGAAGCTTCGGTGGGCGCAGATCCGGCAAAAGGGGTGAAACTCCTTGCCGAATCGAAAATCCCTAAGGTGCGTGAATTGATTGCGCGACGGATCGCCAGCGGGAGCAAAGCCGTGGCTGCGAAATAATAAAGCGATCAACCAGAACCATAATTGATTTAATGAAATCCATTCGCCGCGGCATGATGCTGCAGAAATTAGCCTCCGGGATTCTCGCGGGGAGCCTGCTGTTTGGTATGCAGAGCTGGGCCCAGGAAAGTTCTAACGCCGGCCTTGCGGGGCTGGTGCAGGTGCTCGATTCAACGAGCGATTCCCAAATGCAACTCGATATTCTCAAAGGAATATCAGAAGCATTAAAAGGAAAACGACAGGTGCCCATGCCGGACGGCTGGCGCAGCGTCGAGAAA
>JBQCGE010000114.1:0-3048 GCA_051955955.1 Verrucomicrobiota bacterium | reverse complement strand
CAATCGCCGGTTATTTCAACGATCGTTTTCCCAAGACGCAGGGCTTGATGGCCGGCAACGCTTTAAAAATGCTGGGTGCGGTGCTGGCGTGGTTCAGCCTGGCGCACGAGGAATATCTGCTGGCCGTTGGTTATTTGGTAGTGGGGTTTGGGGCGTGTCTCTATTCGCCCGCAAAGTATGGAATCCTGCCGGAAATTTTGCCCGCCGAGCGCCTGGTTAAAGCGAATGGCACGGTGGAGTTGCTGACGCTGGTGGCAATTTTGTGCGGGAACATTTTCGGGGCGCAAATTGTGGACCACCTCTCACTCCATTTTTGTTACACAATCGTGATTGTCATCTATGCGGTTTCCACTCTCCTGAACCTGGTGATGATCGCAACGCCAGCCCATCCGGAAGTTCATTTTAAGAGCACCCTGGCTGAATTTTCCGGCACGGTTCGTTTTATATTCGAGCGAAAAAGGTTGGTGAAGATTGTGGTAGGGACGAGCTTGTTCTGGATTTGCGGCGCGATCATGAAGATGAACTTTCAACCCTGGGGCCAACAGGTGATGAAGTTCACGACCATGACACAGGTGGCGCTGCTTGGGCTTTGGCTCAGCATCGGCGTGATGATCGGGAGTGTGCTGGCGGGGCAGTTGCACAAAATCGGGGAGTTGCACGCGACCCGCAGATATGGAGTGAGCCTGGCGATAGCGGTGGTGCTGGTTTCCTGCACGAAATATTGGATGGATGCAGGTTTTGACCACGCACGCGCTTATGTGATTGCACTGCTGATATTCGCCGGAATCATGGCGGGGTTGTTTTTAATTCCTTTGAATGCTGCGCTCCAGGCGGAATCGCATCAGGGAAAACTGGGGAAAACCATTGCGACACAAAACATGCTGGAGAATGCTGCGATGCTGGGCGGAAGCGCTTTTGCCTACTTCAATGTAACGATTGGGTTTGATCCTTCGCAAATATTCATGGCATTGGCCGGGTTGATTGTGGTGGTGTCGCTCTTCCTTGGGTTTCCAAAGCAAAGAGTGCTGACAGGGACAGCGAGCTCAATTGAACCGGCGACAAGCCACTAGCCCAATGATTTATTTCAACGGCAAATTTGTTCCAGAGCGGGAAGCAGTGGTTTCGGTCATGGATCGTGGGTTTCTGTATGGGGAAACACTTTTTGAGACGGTTCGATTTTATCGACGCAAACCATTTCTCTGGAAGGAACACATGGCGCGTTATGTCGGTGGTTGTGAGGCGTTGCAGATTGAGCGGGCACTAACGGGCGATGAAATGCTGCGAGTGGGAATGGAACTGATCGCCAGGAACGGAATACAAAATGGTTTTTTGCGGGTAACAACTTCACGCGGTGTTGGACGGCGCGGTTATTCGATTGGGGGCTCGAATGATCCGATGTTCTGCATGACAGTGCATCCCCTTGCGCCAGGAACACGGAAAGTCTTTCGAGTGATGATCGCGAGCAATCCCATTTATAGCGCTAATCCATTCGCTTGTTACAAGCATGGAAACAAGCTGTCACAAATCCTGGCGCGGATGGAGGCAGACCGTGCTGGAGCAGATGAAGCATTGCTGTTGAATGAAAAGGGTGCTGTTGTGGAAGGGAGCGGGTCGAATCTGTTTTGGGTGGAGCGAGAAACATTGTGCACGCCCCCAGTCAGCGCCGGCATCTTGCCGGGAACAACGCGGGAATTTGTGGTGAGACTTGCGCGAAAGCTTGGAATTGCGCTGCGGGAAAAAAATATTTCAGCGGCGGAGTTGCGAAAGAAAGAAGGAGTGTTCCTGACGTCAGCGGGATTGGAGATCACGCCTATCGATTATCTTGAAAACGTAAGAATCAGACGAAGCCCGATAATTGCGAAACTGCGGAAGGATTTCCTGCGACATTGTGAATGAGAAGAGGAAGGGTAATTTGAAGCATGGGAAAAATCCTCTTGGTCTTATTGTGTATTTTTAGTTTGGAACTCGCTGCGGCGCCGCAGAGCGATTCGCGAGCGGTCATTGAAAAATTGCTCAAGAAAGTTGAGACATCCGACTGCACCTTTATCCGGAACGGTTCCAATCATACTGGCAAAGAGGCGGCAACTCACATGCGCCGAAAGTATGAGCACTTCAAGCACAAGATTAAAACCCCTGAAGATTTTATCGAGAAATGCGCTTCCAGGAGTGAACTGTCGGGAAAAGAATATTCGGTGAAGCTGCCGGAAGGAAAAGTGATGAGCTGCAAAAAGTGGATGACCGAAGAACTGAAGCAGTTGCAAGCAGCGGACAAAATTACGATCCGCTAAATGCAATTATGAACAAACTGTGTCCCTTTTAATGGGGATTGTAGTTTTACACAGGGCGGCATACGATCCGTTTCAAAAAAAATCGTATGCGTAAGTTGCTAATCATATCCTTGCTGGCGATTTCGATGAGTGCGGTGCGTGCTGATGAACCCGCTCCGGGAAAGCAGGTGGAGCAGAAACTGGAAGTGAACGGGAAAACAATTCCGTATTTGCTTTACCTCCCAAAGGATTACACAGCCACGAAAACTCCGATGATGCTATTCCTGCATGGGCGAGGGGAGAGCAGCGGGCCTTTGAGCATTGTGGCGAAGTGGGGTCCGCCGCGCCGGGTGGAGCATGGAGAAGATATGCCTTACATCCTGGTTTCGCCACAATGTCCCGAGAAGGAAAATTGGGCGCAATCGGGACAGCAGGAGCTTCTGCTGAAGCTGATTGAGCATGTCGAAAAACAGTTCAAGGTGGATGAAGACCGGGTTTATTTGACTGGATTGAGCATGGGCGGGTTTGGCTCATGGCGGTTGGCGGCAGATCATCCGGAGCTGTTTGCAGCCGTGGTTCCGATTTGTGGTGGAGGAAACCCGGATGACGCAAGTAAGCTCAAGTCGTTGCCCATCTGGGTTTGGCATGGAACTGAAGACAAGGCGGTTCCGCTTAAACGTTCCCTGGACATGGTGGAAGCGATTAAGTTGGCTGGCAGCAGTGAGATTCGCATGACCACGGTGGAACATGTGGGGCATAACAGTTGGGAAGCGGCATACGC
>JBQCGE010000113.1:0-3899 GCA_051955955.1 Verrucomicrobiota bacterium | reverse complement strand
AGCCGCAGGCGCTCACGGCATCACCGCCCATTTGCGCGAGGACCGCAGGCACATTCAGGATCGCGACCTTTGGAAACTTCGCGACGTGATCAAGACGCGCCTCAACATGGAGATGGCCAATGCGCCCGAAATTGTTGAAATCGCCTTGCGCGTAAAGCCCGACATTGTCTGCATCGTGCCCGAAAAGCGCCAGGAGGTCACCACCGAAGGAGGGCTCGACGCCGCAGGTCACATTGAGGAACTCAAAGCCACAACCGCGCGTCTGCGCAATGCCGGAATTGAAGTCAGCCTCTTCATCGATCCCGATCCCCGACAGGTCGATGCCGCCGCGCAGATTCAATCTCAATTCATCGAACTGCACACCGGAACCTTTGCTGAGCAGTTTCATCGCAAAAAAGAACGGAACGAGGAAATCCAAAAACTGGTCGATGCAGCTACCCAGGCGGAGCAACTCGGTTTGAAAGTGAATGCAGGCCACGGTTTGAATTACCAGAACCTCTCCGGCCTCTTTACCGTGCCCGGTCTCGTCGAGCTGAATATTGGGCACAGCATCATCAGCCGTTCCATCACGGTGGGTCTCGCCGCTGCTGTCAAGGAGATGCTCCACGCAATGGAAGGCTACCCCAACCATGATTCTCGGGATCGGCACTGATATTGTCGAAGTCCACCGAATCCGCACCTCCTTCGAACGATTCGGCCAGCGCTTCGTGGACCGCATTCTCCTCCCATCCGAGATCGAATATTGCCTCTCGCATAAAGACCCCGGCCCTTTCCTCGCCGTCCGTTTCGCCGCCAAGGAGGCCGTTTCCAAAGCTTTTGGAACCGGCATTGGTCGCCACCTTGGCTGGCACGATATCGAAATCCAGCGCCGGGAAAGCGGTGAACCGTTCGTGGTCCTGCATGACAAGGCCCTCTCGCTGCTGGAATTCCGGCGTGGCGGCAAATTGCACATCACGCTGAGCCATACCGCTCAATACGCCACCGCCACCGCAGTCCTGGAAGCGGCTCTTTAGGTCCATTTTCCAGAAGCTGCTTGTTGTGTTAGCGTTTCCTTATGTCTGCTCCTGCTATCCAGGGAAATGGGAAGACTGACCTGCGCGTGACCGGCATGACTTGCGCAAATTGCGCCCGCCACGTTCGCGAAGCTCTCGTCTCGGTTCCGGGGGTTCAATCCGCAGAGGTTCAACTGGAGCAAGGCACCGCCAGTGTCCGCTGGAACGATGGTGATTCGCACGATGCCGCCGCGCTCCTCAAATCACTCGATGAGGCAGGCTACCCCGCGACCGTTGATGCGGGTGAAGCCCCCGCGAACCGTTGGTCCCCACTGTCCGGCTGGCTCTTCAACGTCGTTGCAGGCACTGCTGTGACCTTGCCGCTGATGTTTTGTGAATGGGTGCTCGGGGCTGGCATGGAGCGCTGGTACCAATGGCTTTCATTCATTCTTGTGCTGCCAATCCAAGTATTCGGTGGCGCACGCTTTTATTCCGGGGCATGGCGGCAATTAAAGAAAGGCCAGTCGAACATGGATACGCTCGTATCCCTCGGCTCAACGACTGCATTTCTATACAGTCTATGGGGATTGTTCGCCGGATGGCACTCGCACCTCTATTTCATGGATGCCGCCGCCATCATCACGCTGGTCAGTGTTGGCCATTATCTGGAATCCAAGGCCAGCGCGCAGGCTGCATCTTCGCTCAAGGCGCTGCTCCAACTCGCCCCCCAAACCGCTCGCCGCGTGCGAAACGGCGTGGAGGATGATGTGCCAGTGGCTTCGCTCGGCCTGGACGATGTGGTGAGTTTGAAACCGGGCGACCGGGTGCCCACCGATGGCGTCGTGACGGAAGGCAACTCCTCTGTTAACGAGTCGATGCTGACCGGCGAATCGCTCCCCGTTGAAAAGAATGCCGATTCCAAAGTTTACGCAGGCACTTTAAATGAAAGCGGGCATATCCTTTACCGCGTTAGCGCCACTGGCGAGGAAACCGCGCTCGCACACATCATCCAAATCGTCCAGCAGGCCCAATCCAGCCGCGCTTCCATCCAGCGTCTCGGAGACAAGGTCAGCAGCATTTTCGTTCCCATCGTCGTCGCGATTGCGATTGCTACTGCTTTATGGTGGGGATTGGCTCCACAATCGGCGGAAGCTGTCCACCGCTGGCTTAGCCAATTCCTCTGGGCTCCGCATTTGCCCGAAGGGGGCTTGAGCGGCGCAATTTTTCATGCCGCAGCCGTTTTAATTATCGCCTGCCCCTGCGCCATGGGGCTCGCCACTCCAATCGCCATCATGGCCGGGACCAACGCCGCCGCCAAACGTGGGATTCTCATTCGTGACGGTGCTTCTCTTGAAAAATCAGGTCGGATCACCTGTGTGCTCTTTGACAAAACCGGCACACTCACCCAGGGCAAAATCAGCGTCGCCGCAGTCGAAGAATTTGCGCCAAACTCGCAAGTTCAGCACCTCGCGCGTTCTCTTGCGCAACGCTCCAATCACCCGCTAAGCCGCGCCATTGCTGGACTCCCTGGCGAAACCATTCCACTTCAAAACTGGAATGAAATTCGCGGGTCCGGATTGCAGGCCGATCGCGAGGGACAAACGGTGCGACTTGGTTCGTTGCGATGGCTTCGCGAAAACGGCATTGATCTCGCCGCTGCTCAGCAAGCCGTCGAACGCTGGAGCCGCGAAGGAGCCACGCTCAATGGCGTGGCGCAGGGTCAAACTCTGCTCGGCCTCATCGCCCTGAAAGACCTGGCCAAGCCCCACGCGCGCGAAGTCATCGAACGCCTCGAACGCGATGGCAAACGCATTTACATGGTCACGGGAGATAACCAGGGCACCGCTGAAGCCATTGCCCGGCAGGTTGGGATCACGCCGCAAAACATCTTCGCCGAAACCCGGCCTGAAGGAAAAATCGCCGTGATCAAAGACCTTCAATCCCGAGGGGAACGCGTCGCCTTCGTCGGCGATGGAATCAATGACGCTCCCGCCCTCGAACAGGCCGACCTTGGGATTGCGCTCATGAACGCAAGCGACGTGGCGCGCGAATCCGCCGACATCATCCTCCTCAAGGCGGACCTTGAAGCCATCCCTGAATCGCTCGGCCTCGCCCAGGCCACCTTGCGCAACATCAAACAAAACCTCTTCTGGGCCTTTTTCTATAATGCCGCCGGAATCCCCCTCGCCGTCGTCGGATTCCTCAGCCCGATCTTCTCTGCATTCGCCATGGGCATGAGCGACCTTGTCGTCATCGGCAATGCCTTGCGCCTCCGTTGGTGGAAACGATAAATTCAGAACGGAGGTATATTTCTCCCCACCCTCGTTTTCAATCCCAAGCCTGTCTTGTCTCTCGCCGGTATTCCCGCTTTAATGTGCGCGGGATGATAACAAGAACCTTATTCGCCGCGATTCTCGCGCTATCGGTTTGCACCTCCGCCCTGGCAAAGGATTGGGCTCCAGCCAATGGACCATTGCTCACGCGCTGGGCCAAAAAAGTGGATCCAGAGAAACCCTTGCCAGAATACCCTCGCCCACAACTGGTCCGCGAAGATTGGTTGAACCTGAATGGCCTCTGGGATTACCAGATTACTACTCGCGAAGCTGCGCAACCCCAGCAATTTGAGGGCAAAATCCTCGTCCCATTTCCGATTGAGTCGGCGCTTTCCGGCGTGATGAAAACCGTTGGCGAATCGAATCGCCTTTGGTACCGACGCACGTTCGAGCTGCCGAAAAATTGGGACGGCAAGCAGATCATCCTTCATTTCGGGGCGGTCGATTGGCAAACGGTCGTTTGGGTGAACGGCCGGGAAATTGGCAAACACGAGGGGGGGTATGACGGTTTCGAATTCAACATCACCCCTGCCCTGAAAAAATCGGGCGAGCAAGAAATTGTGGTGGCCGTTTG
>JBQCGE010000112.1:0-2936 GCA_051955955.1 Verrucomicrobiota bacterium | reverse complement strand
AATCTTTGGGAACATGATTTTGGCGGATGAGATCAATCGAACGCCGCCGAAGACACAGGCCGCTTTGTTGGAGGCGATGCAGGAGCACCAGGTCACGGCCGCAGGTGTGAAGTATTCTCTGCCGGAACCTTTCTTTGTCCTCGCAACACAAAATCCAGTGGAAATGGAGGGGACTTACCCACTGCCGGAGGCGCAGTTGGACCGCTTCATGTTCAACGTGGTGATTACCTATTTACCTGAGGATGATGAGGTGCGGGTGATTTCGCAGACGACATCGCGCAAAGCCGAACCGATCAATTCACTATTTTCGGGCGCGGATGTGATGGGTTTTCACGATCTGGTTCGGAAAGTGCCGATTGCCGAGGAAGTGATTCGCTACGCTGTGAGGTTGGCGGCAGCATCGCGACCTCAGGAGAATAACCCGTTAGGTTTTGTGAATGACTGGATCAATTGGGGAGCGGGGACTCGGGCGGGGCAGAATCTTGTGCTTGGAGCAAAAGCTCGGGCCCTCATTCAAAACCGGAGCCACGCAACGATTCAGGATGTCCAGGCGCTTGCGCTTCCCGTACTGCGACATCGTATTTTGCTGAACTATAAAGCCGAGGCTGAAGGGATCACGGTGGAGCAGGTGATTCAGAAATTGATCGAGAGCACGTCGGAGACACTCAGCAAATGATTCGATTATAATATCGCATGCAATCCTAAACGCGTTCGAAAATTGAAAAGCGAGGTCACAGGGAACTATGTGGCGCCCGAGGCGCTCATGAGCATTCGCAACATGGAGTTGCGCGCAAGATTGGTGGTGGAGGGACTTTGGAATGGGCTGCATCGAAGTCCGTTCCATGGGTTCTCGGTTGAGTTCACTGAGTATCGGCAATACAGCACAGGCGATGACACGCGGTTTCTGGATTGGCGCTTATTTGGCAGGAGCGATCGGTATTACATCAAGAAATTCGAAGATGAGACGAACCTTCGATGCTGGTTCCTCGTGGACCAAAGCGCCTCAATGAGTTTTGGAACCGGAGGTTATAACAAGGCGCAATACGCTGCCACGCTTGCGGCGACGCTGGGATATTTTCTGGAGTTGCAGGGAGATGCAATTGGGCTGCTGACCTTCGCTGGGAGCGTGCGGGAGTACCTTCCAGCGCGTCATCGACCCGGGCATTTGCGGCAATTCATGCTGATGCTCGAAGCGGAATCGAAAGGATTGCAGACCGGTATCGAAGATGCGCTTGAGCGTGTGGCTGAGTTGGCACGAAAGCGAGGCTTGTTATTGATTTTATCGGACTTTCTCGCGCCGCTTGATTCGTTAGAAAAAAAGCTGGGGCAACTCCGCGCGTGGGGACATGAGGTAGCGTTATTTCAAACGCTTGACCGGGCTGAATTGGATTTAAACTTTGAACACCCAAGCCTTTTTCAAGACCTGGAAACGGGGCGTGAACTTTATGTCGATCCCAAATTCGCCCGAAGCGAATATGGAAAACGGTTGCGGGCGCATAATGAAAAACTGGGGCGCATTTGCCAGAAGTTAGGGGTGGCGTATCACCTATCGCCCACGGACCGCCCACTGGAAAGGGCGCTCCTCGAATTTCTACAAGACCGGCGGAAGTTGGGGAAATCCGCGCGGCGCCACCGCACGGCCTGATTCTTACTTTGCAGAATTGCCGTTCAGGATTTTTTCCAGATCGGGATTTGCAGGCTGGCCGAGGGCAATTGCTTTGTTGTAGTGGAATTTAGCGAGGGCAATTGCTGGTGGCTTCTGGTGCGCGTAAACCACAGCCAGGTTATGATGGGCGCCGCCGTAATTGGGCTGGAGTAAAATGGCTTTTCGGAGGGCGGTTTCAGCAGCATCGCGCTGGCCTTCCTGGCTGAGGGTAATGCCGAGGTAATTCTGAGTTTCGGCGTTTTTTGGGTCGAGCTGGGCGGCACGGCTCAGAATAGTCAGTGCGTCATCATATTTCTCCTGGCGAAAGCGGAGCATCCCGAGCAGTGACATGGCATAAGCGTCATCAGGACTGGTGGCGAGCGCTTTTTTCAAATTGGCCTCGGCTTCGGGCAACTTATCCATTTCCAGTTGGATGGCGGCAAGGTTGGCGAGACTGGCGGGATTGTTTTCATCAAGTTTAACAACCTCTTTGTAATTGGTCTCGGCTTCCGCGTAGTTATGGCTGGCGAAGGCGCGTTCCGCTTTGCGGACCAGATCGGCCGCTGCTGCTGGAAGTTCTCGGATCGATTTTTTTCCAGCATTTGGATCAATAGAGGAATCGAGATTGGCGACGTTTTTATCGAGGAGCGCGAGTTCTTCGGGAGTGTAAGGGACTTTGCGGGCTTCGAAAACTTCAACGCGCGCGCGAAGATTTGCAAGTTGGTTAGTCAGACTCTCAAATTGCGCCAATTGACCGCGCGCCTTCACATCATAAAGTTCTTTATTCGCCTCGTTCAGCTTCTTCAAAAGCGAATCGCGCTCCTTTTCAAGATCTTTGATCCGTGATGATTCAGATTTGCCATCGGCCACCTTTTCGCGTTCGGCAGGTTTGGTTTTTGCCGACTCAAGCTGGGTTTGAAGTGCTTGCTTTTCCTGCGTAAGTGAGGCGATTGTTGCGACGCTTTGTGTCAGCTTTTTTTTGGTATCCTCCAGTTCGCTCCTGGCTTGCTGAAGCATGGCAGCATCGGCGGCCTGGGGTTGTTTCGCTTCAGTTTGCGAAAGGCTGGCGCGGAGCAATTCTTTTTGTTTCTCGAGGTCTTTTATGCGCTCTTCGGCCCGTGCGAGTTCGCCAGGGTCAATGGCAGCAGGGCGGGCGCTCAAAGCTTCCTGCAACTTTGCCTGGAGCATTTGATTATCGGCCTGGAGCAAGGCGAGTTTTTGGTCATCATTCGCATCTGCTTTTGCGCCGATGGGTCGGTTTGCGGGTGGTGTCGAGCTTTTGACAGGGGCG
>JBQCGE010000111.1:0-4078 GCA_051955955.1 Verrucomicrobiota bacterium | reverse complement strand
GTTGATGCAGATTCGTGAAGAGGCGGCATTTGAATGGGCGGACGCGGAGAAAATCCATCCGTTCGAACACCGGGAAATCTTTGATCCCAAAAAAAACATTGAGGCGGGCACATTTTATCTCTCGCAGTTGGTCAAGCGTTATAAGAACACGGATAATCCATTGCCATACGCTTTGGCGGATTACAACGCGGGGCGGACGCACGTGCTGCGTTGGAACAAAGGGGCGGCGAAAACGAACAGCGAGATCTTTTTATCGCAAATGGATTTTCCCGGGACCCGGCAATATGCGCGTAACGTAATTGAGAAGTACAGCCGGTATCAGAAGGAATTTCGGGATAGTAATTTTTGATCGTGTGGCACGTGATTCCCGGCGGGATTGAGGAGAGGAAAAATTCAAGGGCGTCAGGTGATTTACTGAAATTTCCTTTGCCGGGCGTGGCAACCTGAACCATTCTTTTAGCATGGGGATGAGACGAGAAGCGCGTGAACGCGCCGTGCAATTTTTGTTTCAGCACGACTTGAATCGACCGGAACAGGTGCAGCAGGCGCTGGATCAGTTCTGGGATTCGCAGCGCGCCGCGGCAATCCACGCAGACCAGGGGAAAGCGCGCTGGGGAGAAACCGCGGAATTGCCACCACCGAGCACGTCTGAAGCAGCTATGCGGCTATTCGCGGACCCGCTCATTCGCGGCACGCTGGAGAATATTGAAGCTATTGACGCCAAAATTGTCCATTACGCGAAAAACTGGGATTTGAGGCGGATGGCGGTGGTAGACCGGAACGTTTTGCGTTTGGCAATTTACGAAATGCTTTATCGCGAGGACATCCCGCCAGTTGTCAGCATTAACGAAGCGGTGGATATTGCTAAAAAGTTCTCAACAGATGAAAGCGGGCGATTTGTGAATGGCATTCTGGACAAAGTAAAAGGGGATCTGATGCGTCCCGGCAGAATCGTGAAAACCTGAATGAAAGCGGCCGAATGTAGTGTTTACTGATCTTCATTTACATACCAATTTTTCAGATGGGACGTACACCCCGGAAAAACTGGCCAGTGAAGCGCACCGTTGCGGCCTGGTGGCTGTGGCACTGACGGACCATGACACGGTGGAAGGTTGCTGCCGGATGCGGGCGGCATGCGAGGCAAAGCAAATTGAATTCATCCCAGCAACGTAACTGACAGCCGAGATCAACGGGATCGAGTTGCACATGCTGGGGTATTTCCTGGATGTGGAAAATGAGGAGTTGTTGGGTGAAATGCGGCGGTTCCAGGAAGGCCGGACGGAACGGATTCGGGAAATTGTTTCGCGCTTACGGCAGTTAAATATTCCATTACGCGAGGAGGATGTGTTTGGGATTGCACAATGCAATTCACCAGGACGTCCCCACGTGGCAAGGGCACTGATTCAACGGAAAGTTTGCACCAGCCTGGATGAAGCATTCGAACGATTTTTGAAAAAGAACCGGCCGGGATGGGTGCCAAAGGAGAAGATATCCGCACCGGACGCATTGGAATTAATTCATCGCGCGGGAGGGTTGGCCATTCTGGCGCACCCAGGGCTTGCCCGTAGCGAAGAGGCAATACCGGCGCTCATAGAAGCTGGTTTGGATGGATTGGAATGCTTTCATTCACGCCATTCGCCGTCGACGAGCGAATTTTACGTAAATATGGCGGAGGAGCACAACCTGTTGATAACGGGTGGGTCGGATTGCCATGGGATGAATAAAGGGAAGCCTCTGATTGGTTCGATCAAGCTCCCATACGAATATGTCCGCCTGCTGAAGGAAAGATTGCCGAGCGGGCACTATGCCCACCAGAACCAACCGGGAGCCACAACAGCGCTTAACAACGGAAACGAATTCGTTTAGCGTCCTGCCAATTCATGGGTTTATTCGATAAATTTAAGGAAGGTCTCAAGAAGACTCACGAGAAGCTTTCGCACGAGATCAAGCGAATCGTGACCTTTTCGCCCAGGATGACCGAGGCGACACTCGAGGAAATCGAGATGACGCTGATTGGGGCGGACTTTGGCTTGGAAATGAGCGGCCAAATTGTTGAAGCGATCCGGAAAAGTTATGAAAGCCAGGGAAGCGGCGGGGTGGATGTTTTCGGAGTGGCGCGGCGGGAATTGGCCAAGACACTTTCACGGGAGAACCATGCGCTAATACGAGTGCCGGATCGGCTGACTGTGGTGTCGATTGTAGGGGTAAATGGAACAGGGAAAACGACCACCTCCGCAAAGCTCGCGTATCGGCAGCAACAGGAGGGACTCAAGCCGGTGCTGGCGGCCTGTGACACGTTTCGAGCAGCAGCAATCGAACAATTGAAACTTTGGGGCAGCCGCCTGGATGTCCCGGTCATTGCCGGAGCGTATGGGGCAGATCCGGCTGCGATTGCGCATGATGCCGTGAGCGCGGCGGTGGCGCGGAAGGCAGACTATTTATTTATTGATACGGCGGGGCGCTTGCACACCAAAAGCAATCTAATGCAGGAGTTGCAAAAACTGCACCGGGTGATTGGGAAACAGATGCCCGGCGCGCCAGATGAAGTATTATTGGTGCTGGACGCGACGACTGGGATGAATGCGTTGAACCAGGCATGTGAATTTCACAAGGCTGTGACCTTGACTGGACTGGTGATCACGAAACTGGATGGAACGAGCAAAGGGGGAATGGTGGCGGCAATTTCCCGGGAACTGAATGTCCCAGTGAAGTTTATTGGCCTTGGCGAACAGGCAGAGGATTTGCAGCCTTTCGATCCCGAGAATTTTGCGGCGGCCCTGTTTCCCGAAACGGAAAATTCCATGGCGTGAGCAGACTTGGGGCATTCTCGGACGAGGACCGGGCGTGGATGCAGCAGGCCTTGGCACTGGCCCGCAAAGGAAATGGACTGACTTCTCCAAACCCGAAGGTCGGGGCGGTGATTGTCCGAAACGGGAAGCTGATAGGTGAAGGCTGGCATAAACGGGCCGGATTGCCGCATGCGGAAATCGAAGCAATCCGGGCAGCAGAGCGTGGGGGGCATTCACTGGAGGGATCGACCCTGTATGTGACGCTCGAACCTTGCAGCACCTTTGGGCGAACACCTCCTTGTACATCCGCAATTCTTTCACATCGATTCTCGAGAGTTGTAATTGGCGCAGTTGATCCGAATCCAAAACATGCTGGGGCAGGAGTTCGGCTTCTAAAACGAAAAGGCATCCGCGTGGAGACGGGATTACTCGCGGCGGAGGCGTCAAAATTGAATGAAGCCTTCAATCATTGGATCGTTGCGAACCAACCGTGGGTATTGCTGAAAGCCGGGATGACTTTGGATGGGAAATTAGCGACATCGACTGGGATGTCGCGGTGGATCACAAGCGAGCAGGCACGTAAACGCGCGATGCAATTGCGGTTTGAAGCAGACGCAGTGTTGGTTGGAATCAACACTGTTTTGCGGGATGACCCTTCGTTGACCTTGCGCATGGGGAAACGCGTTCCTGCATGGAAACGGTTGAGAAGAATTGTGCTCGACCGGGAGGCGAGCACACCGTTGAAGGCTCGCTTAGTGACCGACGAATTTCATGAGCTAACGACAATCTTTGTGGGAGAAGGGGCATCCATTCGAAAAATGAGTCAGTTGGAAAAGCGAGTGCGCGTCGTTCGTACACCCCTGGCGCAGGGAAAACTCGACTTGAAGTGGATCATGCGGTTTTTAGGAGCTGAGAATATTATGTCACTCATGGTTGAAGGGGGAGGCGAGACCCATGCTCAATTTTTGAAGCAAAGGTTGGGAAATCGCGTTGAATTCTTTTATGCGCCTAAAATTGTGGGAGGCAGATCCGCGCCGAAGGGAGTGAGTGGGGAAACGTTGCCTGCCCCGGTGAATTTGACCGACGCGGATTGGTTGAAAGTCGGGCCGGACCTGCTCTTAAGCGCTTGTATCGCTTGGAATCATGATTGAAAGTTTAACTCATGTTTAGCGGGATCATCGAAGAAGCAGGGCGAATTGAGCGAATTTACGAGACGGAGCGGTCGATTCGACTGGCGATCCATGCTTCAGTCGCAGCGCAAGGGGTAAAACAAGGGGATAGCATCGCAG
>JBQCGE010000110.1:0-3046 GCA_051955955.1 Verrucomicrobiota bacterium | reverse complement strand
CAATCGCGCGGATAAGCTGGGTGGCGATATTCACCTCGCCCACGCTTACGGCATGCATCCAGAGGACGTGACGGTTGGTAATGGCCGTTTTAAGCTTCGCGTCGTAGCGGCCGAAACGTTCAGCGAACCCTGCTTTCCAGTTCCCTCGACGCCGCATTTTCCAAAAGTAATACGGCACGGAAAGTAAAAAGAAGAACGTGAAGACCAGGTTATACCAAAACCTCATTCCCTGAAGCGCAGAGCGAAATTAAACTGTTCAACTTAAGAGCCAATGGGAGAGTTATTTAACAAGAGAAGCCGGAACCCGCAAACGGAATCGCAGGCGCAACATGCCGACCAATCAACGAAGCCCGGTAGGGTGTCTGGGCTATGTGCCAGGGGGACGCCATTTGAGCGTCCACCTGCATGGAAAGAACTATGCTGAAGCAGCTACTGCTTCAGAGGGTTGAATGCCATTTTCAGGGGAGGCCGGTCCTTCCGAGTTCGAATTTTGTTCCTCTCTGCCTTTTCTCAAGTTTGTCTTTGTCTTTTTGGATTTTGCGGTGAGCCAATCATCCTGGATTTGCTTAACCAGGTTTTTCAGATCTTCAAACTTGGTAGGTTTTAGAAGGTAACCGTCCGCTCCGATTTTTTTTGCGCTGTTATAATCCTCCGGCTTCTCCGAGGATGTGAAGATAAGAACTTTTGTTCGGCTGACTTCCGGCTTCTCGCGAATCCATTTGAGGACATCCATTCCGGACATCTTGGGCATGCCAATATCGAGCAGAACCAGATCGGGAAGGGGGTAATTTTCACGATCCTGGTAAATACCATCTCCACTGAGATAGGCCATGGCCTGCGGACCTTCACTTACGCGGAAAAGCCGGGCGGGGACAAAGGTACGTTTGAAGGCGCGCTCGAGAAGTGCGCCATCGACATCATTGTCATCGACGGAAAGCACTACCTGGTGTTTGGTTTCTATACTCATTCTTTTTTGCTCCTGCACTTTGCGCCTGCTTATTTATTAATCAGGTTCAAACATGAGTTAACCTTGCGCTGGAAAGATGGAGAATAGGGCACTTTGAGGAAAAACCGATACGGTTATTCCTGAGCAACCGTCAGAAACCATAAGCAGTCACGAAGAAGAGTCTAAGCGAGCAAGACCATCAAAACCGCTTCGATAATTGCAACGATGCCAAGCAAACCCCAGACGCCAAACTCAAGAAATTTGAGGCGATGTTGCGGGACTGGAGCTAGCGAAACTTCAACACTTGCGGAACCGAGTTGAAGGATGTCGCCATTGCGCAGGGGGGCTTTGCGATTGGTTTCACCATTGATGAGGAGGAGAGCGGAACCAACGACGGAGCAAGTAAAGCGCTGGGTGACTGAATCGAGTTCTATCAGGACATGGCGATCCCAAACTCCATGCCCTTCAATCCTCAAATCTGAGTCAGAACTTGAACCAATGGTGAAGGGAAACTTGGCGGCAACAGCAGTTTCGCGCGATTGCCGCTCCCTTGTCCCATAGCGTAACTGAAGCATGGATCACAGCCAGCGGCGCGGGACGTGAATGCGATCCCCAGGATAAATAGGGACATCCAGTGTCGGATCCTCCTGCGCCTTGTTCCAATTCATGTGGATTTTTTGGCCGTTCGAACGAGTAATCTCGATGGCGGTTTTCCGAGCAAAATCAGTGAAATCACCGGCTGCGCCAATGGCCTTGGTGGCCGTGATATTTCCGGGGTGCGGCTTGAGACCGGGTGTTTTAACTTCGCCATCAACGAAATAGAAACGCTCCTGGGGCTTGATATTGACCGTCATGCGCCGGAAATATTTCGGCACATAAACATTGTAGATTTCATTCTCCAGTTCGCCCTTGGATTTTCCCTCGGCTTTAATTGAAATATTGTAGGGAAGAGTGATCGTGCCATCTTCGCGGACGACCTGTTGGTAATCCGCTGGCATGGTGGGAGCTTCGTAAAACTCGATTACGAGTTTATCGCCCTTATTGAAAATATTCGAAGTTTCCGGAGTGGTGGAAGCCGCATTGGTCGCAGCAGCCCCCCCCTGGTTACCTACATTTCCACTTAAGGTTTCGCATCCAGTCCCAAGGCAGATCAGCAACAAGCTGATTGTGACCGCAAGCGCGTGCTTAACAGAGCTAAGTCGATTCATTTTCTCCAAACAGATTAGTTACCTACGCAAGAGGCAATCAATACTTTTGTTTAATTTCGAGCGAGGTGGCGCGGTCCGATGGCTTTTTAGACTCGCCGTTTTTGCTCGCGCCATTCTTTTTGGATGACTTCGAATCGTCATCATCGTCCTGCTTGGAGTAATAATCGTAATAGTACCCGCTGTAGTAGTAGTAGTAGGAATCCTGCGAGATGTTGATGTTGTTCAAGACAACACCGAGCAGGTTGCCACCCACTTTTTCGACCATCTGCTTGGCGCGAATGGTCATGGCCTGAGGATACTTGCGATATTGAATGACCAGGAGTGCCATATCCACTTCGCTCGCCAGCACTGACGCATCGCTGACGCCCATGATTGGAGGTGAATCGAAGAAGACAAAATCATAACGCTCGCGCGCCTGGTGGATGAATTCACGCATCTGAGCGGAATTCAAAATCCCGAGGGAACTGCTGGGCAGTTTTCCAGATGGCAGGAAGTGCAAGCTGGGCAACTGGGTAGTCTGAATGACCTCTTCAATTGTGTTTTGCTTCAGGAGGAAGTTGGTCAACCCAATCGAGTTGGAGACGTTCAGGATTTTGTGCAGGCTAGGGCGTCGCAAGTCTGAATCAACCAGCAACACACGTGCCCCGTTCTGGGCAAAGACCGTCGCCAGGTTAAAGATGGTGGTCGATTTACCTTCACCAGCACCACCGCTGACGACTGTAATGGTTCGCTTGTCCCCATCTTTACGTGAGAAGAGCAAATTCGTGCGGAGCACGCGATAAGCTTCGGCGTGAGGGCTGTCCGGCCCTTCCATCATCAGAGAGCTGACGTTTTGAGGACTGACTCCCAGCACCGGTGCCTGGAGCGCGCGTTCGACATCGTCGATGGTCTT
>JBQCGE010000109.1:0-6491 GCA_051955955.1 Verrucomicrobiota bacterium | reverse complement strand
AGCAAAGAGAGTCAATGTCAGCCCCTGTTCCGCATCGATTCGGAAAGCCATCGCTTCCGCTTCAGTTTGCCAGAACGCGCTCCCTTCACGGTTATTACGGCTCAGAATTACGTTGTCCTTATATCCAATCGCACCCCGCAGATTGATGCTCTTGTCCCAAATGGTTGTGTCAATTTCATCGGCATCCTCCGCGCGAAGGCCTGCGTTGCAGAGAACAATTAAAAGGAAAATAAAAACTGGGACCTTATGCCGCATGTGCTGTGTGCATTATGAACAGTGTGTTGTGTGTTGGGTTGGGTTGAGGGTAATCAACATAACAAAGGCCAGACAACCTTTCGGGATTGCCTGGCCTGATGATGAGTTGGTTTACCCTTATGCTTGCTTCAAATTTCTTAATCTCGCCCGTGGCGGTTCTCTTTTTGTTCTTCTTTGAGTTTGCGAAGCTCCTTGGCTTTCTCAGTTTGTTCTTTGATGTGATCACGAACCTGCTCCTTGAAATCCTGGTAATCTTCACGCAGTTGTTTCATTTGCTCACGAATCTTGGCGCGATCTTCCTTCGTCGCATCCTTCATTTTCTTCGTGAGTTCCTGCTGCTGAGTCTTGTACTCTTCCGCTTTGGTCTGGAAGTCTTCGATCAACTGCTTCATGACTTCCTTGTCTGGCTTCTCCGGTTTGCCGGGCTTTTCGGGCCTTTCCGGCTTGGGAACATCCTTCGGTTTGGACTGCGAAGTTTGTGGTTTTTCCACCTCGATTTTGATCAGATCATCGGCAGGCAATCCGCCGTTTGCCGAATCGTCCGCCTGGGTGGCGGGTGCACCAGCAACCAGGGCCAGTGCGGCTAACAGCGTGATCCATTTGAGTTTCATAATTTTGGGCTTGTTTTTTTCGCTAAGCGCAATCCTAAAGTGGAGCTGAGGCAAGAAGTTCTGTCATTTCGGCAATGCATTTTCGATAAGTATTGGCACTATCTCTCAAGCTTTCACGTTCCAAGGTTGTTTGCGATTTATAACGTTCAGCATCAAGAATCAGAGCTGCTGATTCCCAATTAAGAGCAAGTGTTACCAGCCGATCCCGCAAAATGCGAGAATGCATTTCTGAACTGGCTCGGTTTGTTTTCGCCGAATCTGTTTCAGTCCATCTTGCCACCGCTTCCATGCCACCCTACATGCAACTTTCATACCTTCCACAATTCATCAACTATCGTTGATTTTCAGCCACTTACAGGGATTGTCGCGATTTCGCTGCAGCCATGTGGGGTCATTCACCCGTTTTTTCAGCGCACATTTCCCCACTCTCTTTGTTTTCCTCTTCTCCACCCTTGCCCGCAAGTCGATAGCGCAGGTAATCACGCGAAACTCCCAGCAACCGCGCTGCCGCTGAGACGTTCTGGTTCGTCTGCTTTAATGCATGATTAATGATTCGCAGGATGGCGTCCTCGAGCGAGAACCCTTCAGGCGGAAACACAAAATTGGAGTTAAACCAATCGCCTGGGGTCCCCTCCTGAGCAGGAGTGGCCGCTTCAAACAATCTTCTGCCTGCAAGGTTTTCAAAATCCAGGTGGTCATGATCTTCGAAAACAATCGCGCGCTCCAGTTCGTGCGCCAGTTCACGAACATTTCCCGGCCATGAATAGGCGATCAAATTCTTGCGACCGACGGAGCTAAGGTTTTTTCCCGTTAAGCGGTGCCGCTTGCTCAAAGTGCGCAGGAATAACTCGGCCAGTTTCAGGATATCATCGCCACGGGCACGGAGCGGTGGGATCTCGATACTGAACAAATCGAGACGGTGATATAAATCCTCACGGAACAGACCCTCTTTCACGAGTTTTGTCAGATCGCGATTGGTGGCCGCGATAATGCGAACATCCACGGGGATTTCCTTGCTACCCCCGACGCGTCGAATCTTATGGTCCTCAACTGCGGTCAAAACCTTGGCCTGCAATGCGAGCGACAAGCTCGGAAGCTCATCCAGAAACAAGGTTCCGCCATGAGCGGCTTCAAACAACCCAATCCGTGCCGCACGCGCATCGGTAAACGCCCCGCGTTCGTGACCGAACAATTCTGACTCGGCTAACGTTTCGGGCAAAGCCGAACAGTTCACCTCCACGAGAGGAGCCTGAGATCGTGGACCATTCCGGTGAAGCCATCGTGCGATTGTGGTCTTGCCTGTCCCCGTTTCGCCATGGATTAAAACCGGCGAGAGGAACGTTTCAACACGACAATCCGCAGCAAGAATTTTATCGAGCTTCGACTTCAGAGGAGCGAGGGCGGTGCCAAAAAGGAAATCATCATCATCTGTGTTCCGGCGATGTTGCTCAATGCGCTCATTTTGTTTGGTGCGTCTCGCCCGGCTGATAACCAGGGACAATTCCGCCATATCGAATGGCTTGGTCAGGTATTCGAGGGCGCCGAGCTTCAGCGCTTCGACCGCGCCCGAAATGCCTCCCTCCGCAGTCATGATTATAACCCCGGTGTTTTGCGGGAATGCCCGTTCCCGGAGCAGATCGGTCCCGAGGCCATCGGGCAAATTTACGTCCAACACAGCAAAATCGAAGGTGATATCCACAATGAGCTTGCGGGCAGATTCAAGCGTATCAACGCCCATCACGTCGCCGCCCAGGCGCTCCAGGTACGAGCAAATCTGCTTGCGCAAAAGCGGCTCGTCATCGAGCACCAAAACGGTTAGCCCGCTTAAACTGGCATTTTGCATCATGCAGCATTACTCCACGAAAGCGCTTCTCTCAAGAATCAATTTGGCTCTCAGGCCTGAACTATCCTGAGTGACGATGCTCAAATGGAATGTGCCCGGCCTCCTCGTTGGCTGGTAAACTCTTCTTTACAAATTCGAGGCCGCCCGCAATGGTACGGGCAGTTATGGATCAATTTTGGAGCGTACTTTCGATGCCAATCGGTTTGATGCTTTGCTTCACGCCAATTCTGATTGCATGGATTTTGAACGAAGTCCGAAACGATCCGATCAACAAAAAAGAGCGGAAGTAATTTTCCTCCGCTCCGATTCGCCCGCTCCATTTTTTGGAGCGCCTTTCCTGACCCACCGAACAGCTTTCTAGAACAAGCTGTTCACCATAATTCCCATCACGCTGAGCGGTCCCTGGTCCTCGAGACCTTCCGTCGCTTTCTCCACTTTTTGCAGGGTCAGCTTGGCATTATTCAGGAAGCTTTCGTCATTGACCAACTTGCCGACTGAACCCTGGCCGTTGTTAATCTTCTGCAGAATTTCGCGCAGGTTGCTCATGGCGGTAGTTGTCTCGCGATAAAGGGTTTCGTCCTTGATCAATTTGCCAATGGTGCCCTGTCCCTGGTTCACCTGAGTCACGACTCCGCGAGCCTGGTCGAGTGTCAATTTCACATCGTTAAAGAGCGGTTTCATCTCGTTTACGGAAGAGTTTAAATTGCTTACTGTGTTCAATGCGGACATGTATAACGCATCCTCATTAATGAGGCGGCCAACGGTCCCCTGCCCATCCGCAATGCGGGTCGAAATGATCTGGAGATTGCCAAGAATGGCAGTCAGCTTCGGATTATTCTCTTTCAGAAAATCGGTGAATGGCCCAAGCAGGTTACTGAAATTTTCCCCGCTAAAATTTTTGGTGAGCCCCTGCACCCCTTCCGCCACACCCTGCAATTTCACCATTAAAGAATTCAAATCCGCTTGTTCTTCAGAATCAATAACCGCCCCCGGAGTGACCTTTGGTGCCGCGGGAGATCCGAAGGTGACGGCGACATAATTCTGCCCCATCAATCCTACAAATTTAATGGTGGCTTTACTGTCCGTTTTAACCGCCGCCTTATTTTTAATGCTTAAAACCACTTCGACTTTGTTGGTGCCCAACCGGATTTTTTCAACGTGCCCTACATCCACACCGGCCATTTTAACCGGGTCGCCCTCTTTCAATTCCTGAATGTTTTCGAAATTAGCGCTGATTCGGTATCCTTTGGAGAAAAGATCGCGTGTCCCAGCCAGTTCGAGGATCACGATTCCTGCGATCAACGCCAGCGCGAAGAAGATGCCGAGGCGAGTTTCGAGGGTGTTTTTCATAGGGTCTCTTTCTTAAAATCGGCTGTAATGAATTGCTGAATTAACGGGTCCTGATTCGCTTTCACCTGCGCGGGTGTTCCAATAAACAATATTGAACCGTCGTGGATAATTGCAATCCGATCTGCGATTCCAAACGCAAGGTCGCGGTCATGGGAGACGACGATGGAAGTGACTTGAATCCGGCGTTTTAAATTTATGATTTCCTCGGAAATTGTGACGGCACTAAGAGGATCCAGTTCGCTCGTCGGTTCATCATAAAGGATGAGTTGCGGTTCAATCACAAGCGCGCGCGCGATCGCAACCCGCTTGCGCATGCCGCCCGAGAGTTCGCTGGGGTATTTCGATTCAATCCCTTTCAATCCGACAATCTCAAGCTTTTCCGAAACGATTCGGTCAATTTCATCCGCTGGCTTGATCCGGTGTTCGGTCAGGTACAAACCCACATTCTCGCCAACAGTAAGTGAACTAAGTAACGCGCCCGATTGGAACACAATCGCCAATCGGTATCGATCCATTACGTCGCCATGTTCCACCGATTCGCCATTGATTAAAATCTCCCCTTCATCCGGCGCTTCCAGGCCAATGATATGCTTGAGCAAAACACTTTTGCCGCTTCCGCTCGGGCCCATGATCACGAAAATTTCGCCGGGATTGACCTTGAAGTCGATCCCCTTGAGCACGGGTTGGCCGCCAAAAGATTTTCGCAAGCCACGCACTTCGAGGCTGACACCCTGCCGATCCCCACTGGAGGAAGCACCACTCATAAGTTGATGAACAGAAGGAAACGGGTGAGAAAATAATCAAGGATCAGGATCAGCACGATTGAGTTAACGACCGCTTTGGTGACAGAACGGCCAATGCCACGTGGGCCACCGATGGTTTGGAGGCCCTGGTGACACGAAACGAGACCGATCACACTCGCGAATACAAAGCTCTTGATGAGTCCATTCGCGATATCTGAAATATCCACCATGGCTTCGAGATTGTTGAAGAATTGCGGAAAACCCAGCGCGATTTTTTCGTTGAAGGCCGCAACCACCGCGCCACCAAACCAACCCACCAGAATGGAGAAAAGGACCAGCATGGGAAGGGCGATACTGATTGCAATCATGCGGGGGAGCACCAGGTATTTATTCGGATTAATGTTCATGGTTCGCAGGGCATCGATTTCCTGGTAAACAGCCATCGATCCAATCTCCGCTGCCATTGCCGAGCCTATTCGCCCGGAAATTAAGATGGCCATCATCACCGGGGCGAGTTCCTTACAAATGGAAAGTCCAACAAGGCCACCGAGCGCACTGGATAACCCTCGCTGGCGCAAGACCGGCCCGCTCTGCAAGGAAATGACCCCGCCAATGAAAAATGAAAGTATGCACGCCATCAATAAGCTGGCGTTCCCGATTTCAAATAGCTGGTCGTAAATCTTACGACGATGCCTGAGCGCTTGCGGCAGAGCGCAAATCGTCCGCCACAACAGCAACATCATTTCACCGAGGTTCTGGAACATAGTCCCGCTCGAAGGTTAGTTTCTTGCGCTTAAATCCGCAATGAAGGCGCGAGGTTACTCACTATTTTTATTTTCACCAGTGCTAAAGGGAATGAAAAAGATTCGCCAGCGGGTTTGATCACTTCGCTTTTCCCTCTGGAATAAACCGAAAAATGCGGAATCGCGACGATACTCGGGTGTTTTATCCTCTCGATACAGATTCCATAAAAGCGATTTGCTGGAACTCTGCTTTTGCACATTGTTCTCCTGCCGCCAGAGGGCGTAAACCGGCGAGTAAACCCGCTCCACACTTTTATTGCCCGGCAAGAGCGGCTCGAGCAAAGCCAACGCCTGCAATCGAGTATTCCCATTCCTTTCCTTGCGCCAGGTGTAAAGCGGCCATAAATCGCGCCGAATGAAGACGGTATTGTTGGTCGTATTTCGTTCACTCGTATCTGAATAGAGGAAGAGCAAAATTCGCGTCCGTTCCAGGTCGAGCGGATCGGCCCGTATCGCGTTGTATTTGTAAATCGGCCAGAGATAAAAATTGTTCTCCAGCGTCTCAGTTTTCATGCGGCTGTAAAATGGCCAGATGCGATTGCCTTGTTTGCCGCTGCCTCTCGCAAATTCAACGAAAGGCCATGGCGCATCGCGCTCCTCATAATGCTTTTCATGATCGATTGTGTGGGTGTAGCCAAGTGGGAACCCGTAACTCTTGCTCACGCGGCTGGTTGAAACCTGGCTGGTATAAAATGGGAAAACGACGAGTTGCTTCTGCTCATTAGTGCCGCCGATATCGAGCGTGTTGTTAAAGTAAATCGGCCAGAGCACAAAACCTTTTTCATATCCCCCAACTTTTGAAACATCGCCCCAAACGTTTGTTGAGTAGGTGAGCTCCTTGTGCTCTTTCCCATAGAGCGGCCAGAATTGCCAACCGGTGACACCC
>JBQCGE010000108.1:0-4134 GCA_051955955.1 Verrucomicrobiota bacterium | reverse complement strand
TCGTGAACTGATAATTCCCAGGTTGAAGCGGGCCATCGATGATGCTTAAACCAACCGAAAGGCCGCTCGAATAATTCCCATTGCTAATCGTATACAAATCGCCTGTGGTGGTGTTCTTCAGTTCGTAGTTAACATTCGTATTAACCGTTGAAGCGAGCATGTCTTCCGAAAAACCGATTGAAAAATCCGCACCCACATAAGTATTGGTCGAACCTTCGTCGGGCAAAGAGATAGAGGTAATAATAGGTGCAGTAGAATCATTGACCTTGAGGGTTGCAAAATAGTGATGATCAAGCCCCCCCGCAGTCGTGTCGGTGACCTTCAAATAATAAATATTGGCGCCATCCGCGGGTATGGTGAAACTGACATTCGTCGCGCCTTCCGCGCTGCTGGCCACGGAGGTGCCATCCTGGCGAAGAATGTCCAATTTGCCCTGAAATGCACTATTCGAAGGCGTATAAATATTCGCCTGAATCTCAGCTCCAAAAGCGAGATTACCAAGCCGGAACACATCGCCCGGATCTCCGTAAGTGCCAACCCCAATAATTTGAACTGATTGAACCCCGGCATTGAGTTGCAAGGCCGGCACGTTCGCCTGGTTTACGTTATTATTCCCTTCAGTTTCACCGACTAAAGCACCGGGCGTTTGTGGATGAGAAATACTGACTCGGAAACGGTATTCGTCGAAATAATCATACCACCTCTGTGGCAGCAAAAGATACTTGCCATCTGCGGGAATAGTGATCGGAGGGGATTGCCCAGTACCATTTGAATCACTATAGAAATAGGTAAGTTGATTGCCATCCTCCTTCAGGATGTACCAAAGCAACCCAGTGCCGGATGCATGGCTGGTGCTTTCAGTCGTAATAATGACAAGGTCACCTTGCGAAGCCTGGAAGCTCCAATAATCCTTGTCCGAACTGGACGAAAGATTTCCGTGACCTGAAGCAACCTTGAAGTTCTCGCCCGAATTACCCGACAACACTAAATCAGTGGCCGTCGCTCCAGTATCATTGTCACGCGATTCGCGTGCATAGCCGGGGAGACTGTCCACTGTAAAACTGCGGGTATAAGCAGCACCCAACGCATTATCAGCACGATCCTTCAGTGTTGTTTTTGCGGTAAACCGATATTTGCCACTCTGCAATGGTCCATCGCTGATCAAAAAGGAAACGGTCAGGCCAGATGTATAACTCTGCGGAGCCAGCGTATAAAGCACATCGTCACCATTGCCGAATGTATTATCCGCGCCCGCGCTGCGCAGTTCATAATTAGACGCAAGCATCGCCGAAGCAGCCTGAAGTTCTTCACTGAACGAAACAGTAAACCGATCCACGATTGTATTCAGATTGCTGCCTTCCGTTGGCAAAGTCGTGGAGGTAACGACCGGCGCAACCCCATCCACAATGTTCAGGTTTAATAAATATTGAGCTCGAATATCCGGAGCATTATTCACCAGCCGCGCGAAGTAATTCCCATCTTCCAGAATGGTAAAATTCAAACTTGTGCCATTATTCGTGGCCACTGCGGCAGAGCTTCCTTCCTTATAAATTTCAATGGTGCTATTGCTGGCGCTCAGCGTTCCTCCCTGCGGATAAGTTAAATTCAAGGCCACCGCATTGCCGGGATTAAGAATGCCAAGTCGGAAATAATCCCCAGCACCGTCGTAAGCTTCCAGTGCCCCTGCGACCGTTGCCGAATATGCCCCTGAGATGATGGTCAGGTTCAGAGCGTTCGCCTGGTTGAGGGAATCGTTATCCTCGCTTTCATACTGCAACCCGCGCGCCACATCCACGCGCATGCGATACCCGGAAGCTTTGTTATCCGTGTAGGTCCGGACATAGTAAGTACCTGGAGTGCTGATCCTATAATTCTGGAAACCAACAATCCCTTCGTAATTGCCATACGAATTATTCAGTCCAGTGCCCGACGAATCTTGTAGAAAGGCGCGTGGATAAACACCGAGATCATCCGCCTCCAGGCGAATGGTCACGAGATCACCCGCTTCAGCATTGAAGCGCCAATAATCCACATCGCTTGTCGTAGTGAATCTCCCCAGCGCAAAGGCGGTGAACAATCGGCTCCCAACAGGTGATTCCGTCAATGAAAGAGAAACCGCCGTCGGAATCGTATCGTTCGAGAGTGATTCAATCTGCCCCAGCACCGGATTTGCGATGGTAAATGTATTGGTATACCCGAGCAGCGCAGCGTTGTTCGTGTCCTTCAAGGTCGAGATCACAAAGCGATACTTGCCCGGTTGCAGCGGAGCCTGCGCTGTTGCAATAGTCAGCCCCACGGACTTCCCACTCGTAAATTGCGGCGTCAGCGAAATGATCACGTCATCGCTGTTCCCAAAAGTCCCGTTCGCTCCCGCTTCTACCAAATTGTAATTGGAAGCTGTGGAAGCGCTGGTCGGATCGAGCGGATGATTTGCCGTTACGCTGAAGCTCTCAATGATTCGACTGACCGTGCTGTTATTATCCGGCAGTGACGTCACATTGATTTGCGACTGCGCGGCCTCCGCCGCCGTTTTCACATAAACGTTATCAATACCCCACGATTCATCGCTTATGTCCTGCAGGCTGATTCCGCGAAAAGTAATCACCGAAGTGGCATTCGAAGCGGTAAAAGTCACCTCGATATTCCGGTAGATCGCATCCACAAAACTGCTGCTGAATCCCATATCGAACCGACCCAGGTCGGGCGAATAAGGGAAGGACTGCGGATTGCTCGGCGGGTTGCCATTGTAATTGCTGAACGTTTCCCGGAATGACTGGTTCCCATCCACCTCTATCGCAAAAGTATCCGGGCCGGATGACCCATCCCATGAATCAATAACGTACAGATCGCAACCGACGGTATAATATTGCCCCACTGTCAGCCCCCCAATCGTCAGGCTCTGTGACTCATTCCCGAAACGACCGCTGAAGGTCGTGAAATATTGCGGGTAAGTCGTGCTGCGGTTCGTGGAAGACCATTCGGTGCCTATCCCCGATTCGAAATCCGTGAAGTAGGGAACGTTGGCGGAAAAGCTTTCACCCTGCGCAGCAAATAAAAACGCCGCAATAAACAGAATGCGCGTAGACAATCCTTCAACAATACTCATATTCGGGTAAGTCGGTCTTGATTACGAAAAAACGAACGATGCGATATTAGAACAGAACCAAGCTACTGTGTGACAAGATCGAAATGGGAACTTTGTTTATCTTCAAACGACACCCTCACGTTCCTCCCTTGCCGATCTAATCCGTTGTTGAGCTTGGGTTCCATAAAAGCCGGGATTCTACTTCACGCCATGCACCACGCCAGCGGCTGCTGCACAGAAATGCAAGGTATTTGCAATGCTGCTAATACTAATTAGAGATTAGTATTCTACCTGTCTCCAATCGTTCCGTCCTCTTCGGCTTCCGATTCTTTTCCCAACTCTTTTTTTGAAGGATCATGATTAACGATGACCACAAACTCACCTTTGCGCGGACGCCGTTGAAACTCCTGTAGCAGTTCCGCCGGTGTGCCACGAAGATATTCTTCAAACTTCTTGGTAAGCTCCCGCGCAAGAATGACACCCTCATTTCCGAAGATTTCCTTCAATTCACCGAGCAATTTCTCAACCCGGAACGGAGATTCGTAAAACACCAGCGTGGCTTCAACCCCCGAAAGTTGCTCCAGCTTTTTGCGGCGTTGCCCTGATTTGTGAGGCAGAAACCCCACAAAATGAAATTCGTGCGTCGGCGCGCCACTTGCCGTTAAAGCCGCGACAAACGCGCACGGTCCAGGAACAGATTCCACCCTGAAATTATGCTGGATCGCCGCTTCAACCACCCGCTGTCCAGGATCGCTGATCCCGGGTGTCCCCGCATCCGTCACCAGCGCCACTTTTTCTCCCCGCTGCAATCGCTGCATGATCTCCTCGGAGCGTTTCGCTTCGTTGAATTTGAAATAGCTGATCAAAGGGCGCTTGATTTCGTAATGCTGAAGGAGCAGGGAAGTGCGGCGCGTATCCTCAGCCGCGACCACGTCACACTCGCGCAAAGTGCGCAGGGCGCGAAGGGTAATATCCTCTAAATTTCCGATGGGCGTCGCAACCAGGTAGAGCGTTCCCGGGAGCAGAGATGGAAGTTCACTCATGGTGTG
>JBQCGE010000107.1:0-2729 GCA_051955955.1 Verrucomicrobiota bacterium | reverse complement strand
CAGGTGCAGGTCAAACGCTCCTGGCAGTTCGTCGTGGAACATATCGCCTTTAATGACACCGACCCTTTGTTCAAACCCGCGCTTCTCTATTGCCTGCCGGGCAATCTGATCGACCGGTTCTTGTTCGAATACCGCTGCTTGCAGGTTCGGGAAATGCGCAGCGATGGTGCAGGCGTAAATTCCTGACCCACCCGCAACATCCAGCAGTCGTGTTCGTTCCCCGATATCCAACTTCTTCGCGAGTGCCTGGCCCAGGTAAACGCCCCGGCAATCCATCGCAGCGGTGAAATTCTCCGCAAAGGCACTCTCTCGAATTGCGTGGGTCCAATCCTTCTCTGTCTTGAAACTTCCCCAATTGGCCGGTTTATCCGTCCGCAGCACCTGCAGGAAATCCTTGCAGACCGGACGATCCTTCAGAGAGGTGTAGTAAGGTCCCAAGTACCAGGGTGAAGAACTAACCAGGTGCTCACGAGCGGTTTCGGTGATCTGGAATCGGTTGTTTGAAAGCCGGATTAATCCCATTGCCGTAAACAAAGTGAGCATTACATCGCAAGGCCTTTTCGCGATGGAGAGATGACGACATATATTTTCGCGGGTTGATGGGTTCTCTGCCAGCCAGCTGAAAAAATCCAAGTAAATGATCGCACAAGCCAGCAAATCGGCCGCGTAGAGCCCATCCCTGTAACGGTATATCTGTAGAGGGTCAGTTGAAGGGGAAGCGGTTAAGTCCATCTAAAATTCTGAACTCAAATGCTGCCCAGGTGAAAGTAAAAAGCAGTGATGGGGTAATGCTTTTAACTCGGAAGTGCGGTGGCACAAACTCCAATTATGCTTGCAAATCACCCCTTTATTGCTCGTCTTCTGCCATTTATTTATGACCGCGGCGCATATTGAACTTGCGTTTTTGGCCTGCTGCGGAATGATTTGCGGCTTTATGGATTCCGAAAAGCAGTTGCCAGGACAAGACGCGCCCAGCCGCGAGGCGGATGTGTACGATTTGCTGGCTTGGTTGGAAGTGAACAAAAGCAAAGTGGCTGTCGTTGTGGGCATTGCGATTGTTGTCGGGTTTGCAGTTGCCGTTTATCGTTACACCGCCGAGCAGAAGGAACTCAAAGCGAGCAGCGCATTGCTCTCACTCAAGCCTTCCCTCATCCCTTCCACCAATGCAGCTCCAGCCGATCCCTCTGCTTATTTCAAAGTTGCCGAGGAATACAGCGGCACCCGCGCCGCGAAACGCGCCCAGTACTTGGGAGCAACGGCGCTCTTCGACCAAAACAAATATTCGGAAGCCGAAAATCAATTTACAAAATTCCTGAAGGACCACGGGGATAGCCCATGGGCAGCCGATGCTGCTTTCGGAGTGGCGGCGGCGCAGGAGGCCCAGAGCAAGACGGATGCCATTGCTTCTTATCAAAACGTCACCACCAAGTGGCCGCAATCCGCTGTTGCCAGCCAGGCCGAACTCGCCCTTGCGAGAATTTATGAAGCAAAAGGGCAGCCCGAGCAGGCACTTGCAATTTACAATCGGCTAACCGCTTCGTCCCCCGGATCCGCCTCGCAAATGATGAATCCGGAAGTCATGGAGAAAAAAGCAGATCTGCTTCGCCGTCACCCGAACTTGAGCACCAATGCAGTAGTGACTCCCGCGATGCAAAATAATCCGGTGCAGGGCGCGACTGTCACTCTCTCGAACGCGAACAATTCTGCCACCATTGTTCCAGCCCGGACGAACAGCGTCCAGGGCACTACGAATGCGCCAGCGGCTCATTAAGCTCGCGCATCTCATTCCATCAGGAAAAATCTGAATCCGGGCACGGGGAGCAATCTCTTGCCTCACCCCTTTCCTTCGGGCATATAACTTCAAGCCAAGCATGAGCTCAAAAATCACTATCATCGGCACCGGGTACGTTGGCCTGGTTACTGGCGCTTGTTTCGCGGAAGTTGGGCATAAGGTCATCTGCGTTGATTGCGACGAGAAGAAGGTGGAATTACTGCGCGGAGGTGGGATTCCGATTTACGAGCCGGGCCTTGAGGAAATGGTCCGAACCAACGTTGCTGAAGGCCGTCTTTCCTTTACCGCCTCCACGCAGGAGGGTGTTGAAAATTCGGACATCATTTTCATTGCAGTCCCCACACCGCCTCAGCCGGACGGCAGTGTCGATCTCACCTTCATTGAACGGGTCGCGCGCGAAATAGCTGCGTCGATGAGCAGCTATAAAATCGTCGTCGATAAAAGCACCGTCCCGGTTAAAACTGGAGAGAAGGTGGCCGAAACTATCAGCCGTTATTGCAAGGCCAAGGTCGAATTTGATGTGGTGAGTAATCCCGAGTTTCTGCGCGAGGGTTTCGCGGTGGAAGACCTGATGAAGCCGGACCGCGTGGTCATTGGCGTCCCTTCCCAACGACCGGTTCAGGCAATGAAGGAAGTTTACGCTCCGTTCAATGCGCCGATTCTGGTCACGGATATTCACTCCGCGGAATTGATCAAGCACGCGGCCAATTCCTTCCTCGCGTTAAAGATTTCTTACATCAATGCAATCTCTGTTATTTGCGAAGCCACCGGCGCGAATGTACAGGAAGTCGCAAACGGCATGGGAATGGATGAACGCATTGGCCGCCGCTTTCTCGATGCTTCGCTCGGTTTCGGCGGTAGCTGTTTTCCCAAGGATTTGAGCGCTTTCATCAAAATTTCCGAGCAGCTTGGATATGATTTTGGATTGCTCAAGGAA
>JBQCGE010000106.1:0-5313 GCA_051955955.1 Verrucomicrobiota bacterium | reverse complement strand
CTCTCTCGTAAACGATGTCCTGATGCCTCCAATCGGAAAAGTGATGGGCGGTGTTAATTTCAGCGATCTATTCATCAATCTCGAGCCCGGAAAGGGTTCGTTTGCGTCGCTAAAAGCAGCGAAAGATGCAGGTGCCGCAGTGATCGCTTACGGCTCCTTTCTGAACACCGTCATTGATTTCATCATCGTTGCGTTTTGCATTTTTCTCGTTGTAAAAGCGATGAACTCTCTGAAAAAGAAGCCCGTTCCAGTCGTGCCGGTTGCTCCTGAACCCACCTCTGAGGAGCGCTTGCTTTCGGAGATTCGCGATTTATTGAAGACGCGCGTTTAATCGATTTCCCAGGTCAGCCCTGGGTGGTGAGTTCTCCTTTAAGGAGATCGAGTATCTGGTTCGATTTTCATTCGTTTTGTTACTAAAACAGAATGGCCCTGCCACAAGCGGTCCTTTATTCTCAACCGCATGCAAACTTTTCGTCTAAACCGACGAGCATTTCTGACTAGTACGGGTTCCGGGGCCCTGGCATTTACAACTGCCTTAGGTAATGCGGTTGAAAGCCGAGAAGCTCCCGGTTCTCTGGAAATCCTGCCCAAAGGGCGTGCTCCGGATGCATTACCCTTCGCGCACTTCCCGTCTCGTTTGCATGCCTTCGTTTGGCGCAACTGGCAACTGACACCGCTTAAAAGAATGGCGGACGCCATTCAGGTCTCGCCGGAGAGGATTCGCGAAATCGGCGCGGAAATGGGACTGCCGAAAGCTCCGAATATTTCGGAAGATCAGTTCCGCCGATCCAAAATCACAATTATTCGGGCGAACTGGCATCTTCTCCCTTACGCGCAACTGTTGAAGTTGCTCGACATGTCTCCGGCGGAGTTGGCCTTCATGTTGCGTGAGGACGATTTCCTCTACGTAAAGCTCGGGAATCTTAAACCAAAGTGTTCCAGGATTGCAGGAGAAAATAGTGTCACTCAAGATCAGCTAGAACGTTTTCGAAGTTCGATTCCCAAAGAATCAAAGGATTCGTCAGGCCGGAAAAAGGATGAGCTTTTTGGATTTTTGACCACGTTCGAGCAACCCGTTTTACCTCCGGTAAAAAGAGCTGAAACGGCTATTTCTCCTCGGTTCTGCTATTCCTATTTTGCGCTTTACGGAGATCCGCTTTTAAACCCCTCTCTTGATCCTTATCCGGATCACTATCTCAAGCATCTTGCAGCTTCAGGAGTTGATGCAGTCTGGCTTCAAGGGGTGTTGAAAAATCTGGCTCCATACCCGTTTGATTCCAGCGAAGATTCGGCCTATCCGATCCGAATTGAAAACCTGAAGAAGCTCGTTGCACGACTGAAGAAACATGGAATCGGCCTGTATTTATATTTAAATGAGCCCAGGTCGCTGCCGATTGGGCAGTTCAAAGACAAATCGATCCAGGGAGTTGTTGAAGGAGATTACGCAGCGCTCTGCACCTCGGCTCCGGAGGTCCGCAATTACCTGCGTGATAGTATCAAGTTCATCTGCGCTGCGGTTCCCGACCTAAAGGGGTTCTTCACCATTACCGCTTCGGAAAACCTGACGAATTGCTGGTCGCACGGGAATGGCAAGGGATGCCCTCTCTGCGGCAAGCGCTCTCAGGCTGATATTATCTCTGAACTTCATAAGACTTTTCACGAAGGCCTCACTGCGGCTGGGTCGAAAGCGGAGTTGATCGCCTGGGATTGGGGTTGGTCTGACGCGTCTGTTCAGCCCGTTCTTGAATCTCTGCCGAAATCGGTTTGTTTCATGACCGTGAGTGAGTGGGGCATGCCGATCGATCGAGGCGGAGTAAAATCGACGGTCGGCGAGTACTCCATCTCCACTGTTGGCCCCGGGGAGCGAGCTCGTAAAAATTGGGCAATCGCCCGGCAACTGGGCTTGAAAACGCTCGCGAAAATTCAGGCGGGTAACACATGGGAACTATCATCAATCCCCTACATCCCAGCCGTCGCGAACGTTGCGAGACATGCTCTCAACCTGCGCGAGGCGGGTATTTCCGGGGTAATGCTTGGCTGGACGCTCGGCGGCTTCCCCTCGCCAAACCTGGATGTGGTCACAACCATTCTCTCCAATCCTGGCCTTTCCGATTCAGAGGCAATGACCCAGGTTGCCGAACGGCGTTTCGGAAAATCTGCGGTTCCGTTTGTGGTGAACGCATGGAAAAAATGCAGTGAGGCGTTTTCTGAATTTCCGTTCAGCGGAACCGTTGTTTACAATGCACCGCTGCAAATGGGGCCGGCCAATCTGCTCTGGCCAAAGAAAACAGGTTACCCGGCGAGCATGGTCGGTTTTCCTTACGATGACCTGCAATCCTGGCGTGGACATTACCCGGAGGATATTTTCATCCAGCAAATTTCGAAAGTGGCGGATGGATGGTCCAGGGCGCTCGAGGATTTGAAAGTGGCGGTTGAAAACATCGCTCCACAACTGGATCATCAAAATAAAGCCGAGTTGGATAAGGAACTCACTGTGGCGGAAGCCGCCGGAATTCATTTCCAGAGTGTGGCGAACCAATGCCGCTTTGTTCAACGCCGTGACCGACTCAAGCAGGGAGATACTAATTCCATTCAGAAATTGGAAGAACTCATCAAAGATGAATCTGCCCTTGCACTGCGCTTATTCCACCTGCAATCACGCGATTCGCGAATCGGTTTCGAAGCTTCCAACCAATACTTCTACACGCCGAACGATCTGCTTGAGAAAGTTCTGAACTGCCAATACTTGCTGCGCGAATGGATTCCGTCGCTCCGCGCATAATTCGCAGGAACTCAGAACAACCGGAGACAAAGCCTGGTGTCGGACAACCATGCAGTAATCACAAAGGCCACTTATCGCGGCCGAATCGCTCCTTCCCCCACTGGATATTTGCACCTGGGCCACGCGAAGACTTTTTGGGTTGCTCAACAGCGCGCCCGAACCGCCGATGGCAAGCTGGTTTTGCGAAATGACGACCTCGATTCCGCACGAGTGCGACCTCATTTCGTTCAATCGATGATCGAGGATCTGCAATGGTTCGGCTTTGAATGGGATGAAGGACCGGACATAGGAGGCCCTTTCGCGCCTTATTCGCAAAGTGAGCGACTCGATCTCTACAAAGCTGCTTTTAAACAATTAAAGCCACAGCTCTATCCCTGCACCTGCTCTCGGCAGGAAATTCTCCGCGCGTTGCAAGCGCCACATGAGGGTGAAGAGGAGCCGCTTTATCCCGGAACATGCCGAAACCGCTCCCTCGAAACGATCCCCGCAGGCACAAAAATCAACTGGCGTTTTAGAGTTCCAGACGAGACCGCAGTCGAATTTATTGACGGCCATTTCGGCCCTCAAAAATTTGTCGCCGGAAGGGACTTCGGAGATTTCGTGGTCTGGCGCAGTGACCAACTCCCTTCCTATCAATTGGCCTGTGTGGTCGATGATGCCGCAATGAAAATTTCCGAGGTGGTGAGAGGAGCCGATTTGTTGATGTCCACCGCAAGGCAACTACTCCTTTACGCTGCTTTGAACTTGAGCACACCAGGTTTTTACCATTGCCCCCTGGTGCGGGATGAAAACGGAATTCGCCGGGCCAAGCGGCACGATTCGCTCAGCCTGCGCGCAATGCGGAAAGCAGGCAAGAACCCGCTGGAAATAATTGCAGACTGGCAGCGTTAACGCCCGCTCCCAGAATCGATTTTTTTCATGAGCGCTCCCATCTCGAGCGCCACGCGGGCAGCTTCAATGCCTCTATTATGTTCGGTGCCAAAGCACCGCACTTTCGCCTGCTCTTCATTTTCAAACAGCAGCACGCCATGAATCACCGGCTTCCCGGTATTCACCTGGATTTGCGCCAGCGCGAAACTCACCGCATCCGCAATGTGTTGGGCATGCGTCGTAGCTCCACGGAGAATCACACCAAAGCAGATGATCGCATCGTAATCCGACCGCGCAGCCAGCTTCGCGGCTACCGCGGGCACTTCGAATGAACCGGGAACACGAAACAAATCAATCTGGTTCTCCCCCGCATTCTTCAACTCTGCGCGCGCGGATTTAACCAGTGCGTCGACATACCTGGGGGTGTATTTCGCCGCAATAATCGCGAATTTTCCCCCGCTGTTTTTTTTGCCTGAAGCTATCTTCTTAAGCATGTTTTAAAAAATGTGCCCGAGCTTTTCCTTTTTTGTTTTGAGGTACTTCGCGTTATGTGGATTCGGCTTGATGCGAATTGGCACCTGCTCCGTGATCTCCAGTCCATACCCTTCCAGTCCGACAATTTTGCGCGGATTGTTCGTCAACAGCCGGATTTTCTTCAGGCCTAGATCAACCAGGATTTGCGCTCCAATCCCGTATTCGCGGAGGTCCATCGGAAAGCCGAGTTTGAGGTTCGCCTGAACAGTATCCAGCCCGCCCTCCTGCAATTTGTAAGCCTTGATCTTTGCCGGCAGACCAATCCCCCTCCCCTCCTGCCGCATATATAAAATGACCCCGCAACCTTCATCGGAAACCTGCTTCATCGCCTGGTGAAGCTGCGGCCCGCAATCGCACCGGCAGGAGCCAAACACATCGCCCGTCAGGCATTCGCTGTGAACCCGAACGAGGACATTGTTTTTCCCGGCAACATCGCCTTTCACAAGAGCCACGTGATGTTGGTCATCTAAACGCGAGCGGTAGAGATGAAGATTAAAATCTCCGTACTGGGTTGGCATCTTCACCACTTCCACGCGCTCCACCAGTTTTTCGCGACTACGGCGGTACTCAATCAACGCTTCGATGCTCGCCAGCTTGAGCTTGTGCTTTTTGGCAAACTTCACGAGCTCGGGTAATCGTGCCATCGTCCCGTCATCGCTCATGATCTCGCAGATGACCGCAATTGGCCGGCAACCCGCAAGCGTGACCAGGTCCACGGCGGCTTCAGTATGCCCCGCCCGCTGCAGAACCCCGCCCGGCTTGGCGCGTAACGGAAAAACATGCCCTGGCTGAACCAGGTCCTCAGGAACGGTCGTCGGCTCAGCCATGATGCGGATCGTTTCCGCACGGTCCGACGCGCTGATGCCGGTGCTGATCCCGTGCGCGGCGTCCACGCTCACTTGAAAATCCGTTTTGAACGCATCCCGGTTCGTGTGCACCATCCGTTCAATTCCAAGCTGCTTGAGGCGTTCAGAAGTGGTCGGCACGCATATCAAACCTCGCCGCGTTTTCGCCTTGAAGTTCACCGCCTCAGTCGTGACATGCTCCGCCGCCATGTTCTACTCGCCCTAATTCTCCCGCCGCGCATCATCGACACTCACCACCATCTTGCCCTTCTTTAAGTCGGC
>JBQCGE010000105.1:0-6065 GCA_051955955.1 Verrucomicrobiota bacterium | reverse complement strand
GGAGTTCCGCATGGATCTGTTTAAGCGAAGCTGTTCGCTGGATGACTTTCTCTTCGAGTTCCTGCGCGTGTTCGTTCAATTTTTTCTGCGCAGCGCGTAGCTCTCTGCCCGTTTTCTCTCGGTTTAAGGCGACGGCAAGGTATTGTGCAATGGTGCCAAGCAGTTCCGCTTCGCTTCGTGCAATCGTTTCGCGACTGCGCGTCGCGAAGGAAAGAAAGCCCAGGAGTTTATTTGCGGAAACGAGTGGCAAAAGAATATAAGCGTGGAATCCCAGGGACCTCGCGATCGCAAACTTAGGATCGTTCTGGATTTCCGTGTACTGTCGGATCAACGCCTGGTCTTCCCCCCAGGTTTCGACCCCCGGGATATTGGCCTTCTCCAAAGACTGGATGGAGGCCTCAGCTTCAGGGGTCAATCCTCCTGCGGCGCACAGGCGAAACGCTTTTCCATCCGGTTCGATGAGGGATAAAAAATATGCGTCAAAATCCAGATGCGCCGCGACTTTGCAAAAAAGTTCCCGGCTGACGCGACGAGGGTCATCGGATTTAAACAGGTGAGCTAAGGCCCAGGAAAGGATTTCATCGCGGGCGACCTGCTGCCTCAGGATTTGGGCCTGCCACTCCCGCTGCGTGACATCCTCAACGACGATGATGATTCCCTGTATTTCTTTGTTTGAGACGAGAGGGGCAATGCGGGCGGTCTGTCTCATCAATTGATAACCGGTATCTCGGGACACAGGCGTCATTGGAAACAAATGCCCGTTCAGTGAGGTGGAAAGGACGCTCACTTCACCCGTCAGTGCGCGTTGCAGCTGCCCTTCAAGCCGCCGCTCAATGAGGTCCGGGAAAATTTCGGTCAATTTGCGCCCGATGACCTGCTCCAGTTTCAATCCGCTATGCGTCGCCATCCATTGATTCCAGCTGCAAATGCGAATCTCACGATCGGTCGGCACCACCCCGTAGGGTGCAAAGGAATCAATCCATTCGAGAGTGGCTGCAGGTATATTGTTTGAGGAGGACATCATGCAAGTTGCCTCTCCTCCCACCTGCGCAGTTCCAGGAGGAGTCGATCCAGAGAGGTAACCCCAAGAATAATCACCAGATACCCGCTCACGTTGCTCGCCCGCAGATGAAACCGGGTATGAATCATCAAAGCAAAACGGAGGTCGCGGTCCTCGCCTGAAATCGAACGAATGATTTCATCAATTTCGTTCACGTTTAACTTCGGCACTGTGAAGCTGACCTGCACTTGAAGAAGATTTCCAAAAACTCCAAGACAGGCATTCAGGACAATATTCCCGACCTCGATCAAAACTTCACGGGCCGCTTCGTCAAACTCCGCTACCTGAGGGCGGTCCGTCAGGAGCCGATTGAGGAGCAACGCCGCCGACTTATCCAGGAGCAGCACCGCATTTCCGGAAATCGCCCCGCCAAAAATCTGGTTCACACTCGTGATCTCACCCACCACCACGTCGCGCAGAAGCGGAGCGATTTCTTCAATCTGGTGAACCGCCACTTCCGGAACCGCGAGTGTTATCCGATGGCCTGTAAGATCCGAGAGAGCCGCAGCCGCGCGCGCATAGCCGATGCTGATTAACTCCGTTAATGTATCCTTTTGAACCGGGGTTAGTTCCACGCCGTACCTCCATTAAGCACACGATTTAACACCTCAGTAAGCTCTTCTTTATTTAAGGGTTTGTTCACCATTGCAGCCGCACCTGCAGCCTGGACTTGTTCACGGGTGCTCTTTTGAATATCAGCGGTCGCAATGATTACCGGCAATTTTGGGTTAAGTTCTCGAAATTTGCCAAGGACTTCCAAACCATACATCCCGTGCATCACCATATCCAGGATCACAAGGTCGTGGTGATTGATGACATACCGTTCCAATGCCTGCGCCCCATCCGCGGCCTCTTCAACCGAGTGGCCAAGCTCTTCCAACAAATTACGAACGGTTCTTCGGGCCAACCCGGAGTCATCCACGATTAAAATGTTTGCTTTCATAAATTCTTTAGAATCGTCCTGGCCATGTCGTGCAAAGGCGCATGTCCATCACTTAATCCTGCTTCATCGACGGAACGGGGCATTCCGTATATCACGCAACTTTCTTCCGCTTCGGTCAAGACTTTGCCTCCGTTCGCTTTGATCCACGCAGCTCCTTCCGTTCCATCATTTCCCATCCCGGTCATCACAATGGCGAGGGTTCGTGCCCCAAACAACTCGGCGGCGGATTGGAACAGCACATCCACCGCAGGCCGATGGGGCTTGTCCGCCGGTTGAGTGGCGAGAGCAGTTCGCACCAGCCCGTCCGCTCCCCGCATCAACTTCAGGTGGAAACCCGCTTGCCCTAAAATGGCCAGCCCGGGCCGGAGGACTTGTCCTTCAGCAGCTTCAACCACCTCAATCTGCGATAATTCATCCAATTTGGCGGCAAACATCTGCGTGTAGCCTACCGGCATATGGAGAACGACCAGAATTGGAACCGGAAAATCTTTGGGAAATTGAGGCAGCAAAAAGCGTAACGCCTGCGGCCCACCCGTGGAAATCCCAATGAGGACAACGTCTGCTCTTGTTGCCCTCGAGACGGCTTTGGGTAAAGGCGATGGCGCCGCATCAACATGGAGGTTTTTGATCGGGGCAGTGGCCGCCCCCTTCACCTTTTCGATCAGCTCCTCACGCACCCCCAGTAAATCATCCGAGGCTAGGGAACTCGGCTTTTGCACAAAATCGACCGCACCTGCCTCCATTGCCTGCAGCACCAGTTCCCCATCCGCCGGCGAGGCGCTCAGGATGAGAATGGGAATGGGTTGCCGCGCCATTTGCTGCCGGACGAATTCAACCCCATCCATCTTCGGCATAACGATGTCGCAGGTGATTACATCCGGTTTTAACTCGCTTGCCTTGCCCAATGCTTCTTCGCCATCACGAGCAATCCCGACCACTTCGATAAAAGGGCTCCGCGTCAACATTTCCTTCACCACCTTCCGAACAAAGGCGGAATCATCCACAATCAACACTCGGATGAGCTTCACGCTGGCTACTGGATTAAAGGCGGACATAAACAAAAGATTCACCGATTTCCTTCAACTCGAAATCGGCTGTTAATCTCAACAGAGACTCGGCAGCACCCACAAACAGGTGCCCTCCCGAAGGCATGCGGGACGCAAACGCAGCGACCGTTTGGCGAACGGCGTGTGGGGAAAAATAAATAAACACGTTTCGGCAGAAAATAACAGGAGATCTCGCCAGAGAAGATATCTCAGCAGTATTCAACAGGTTTGCGCGTTCAAATGTAACCCGCCGGGCGATTTCCGGACGGAGTTTCCATTCCTTCTCCACGGGGATGAAATACTTCTGCTTCAAGTGCGGCGGCAACGCCCGAAACGATTTCTCGCGGTAGGTGGCCGTTGCCGACCGCTGCAGCGCAGAGGCGCTGCCATCGCTCCCTTTAATTTCAATCGGATGATCCCCCCAGCCGGCTTCCAAAAGCGCCATGAGGATCGTATATGGCTCCTCGCCGCTCGCACTCGCGGCACTCCAGATCCGGAGCGGGGCGGAAGTCTTCTGGAACCACTCCGGAACCATCACATCCACGAGCGTTCGGACCTGGCCTATCTCCCTCCAAAAATAAGTTTCCTGAACGGAAAGGACATCCATCACCCGGGCCCAATCCTCCACTCCGTTCTCCTCATATTTCAGCAGGTAATAATAGTCGAGGTACGAATAGCAATCGCGAGCCATGGCGAGCGGCTCGAGCTTTTCGATCAGGACATCAACACGGTCCGACTCGAAAAAAATCCCGGTCCGTTCGTGAATCAAGTCACGCAATAAAACCTCGATCCCTGCTGGAAGGAGCGGTTTGCGACCGGCGTCCATTTGCATAGCGGACATCAATTACTTTAAGGGCGGTGTCGATTTTGCCTGAACCGCAGTTCTCTGGCGCCTACCAGCTTTCGCCGCAGGCGATCCGCCATTCTTCCCCTCGCGAGCCGGCTCAGATACTTCAACGGACGAAAGCTTTTCCGCGATCAACTTCGCTTCCTGCCCGGTCGAGGAGGAAATTGTGGCCGCATCACTGAGCTTCTTTAAGATTACCTCTCCCCGTTCGGAATGCTCGATGTTTGCACGAGTAATGAGACGGATTTGTTTTGAAATTTCTCCAACCCCGCTATTCAAGTTTTTGACTGCCCGGGTCTGCTCCTCCATCGCACGGGCCGCCTGGGAGGTTTGCTGGCGCAGGTCATCCGCTGCGGCGGTGATTTCCTTGCTGTTGCGCGATTGCTCCGCAAGCGACTTGGTGATCCGTCCGATTTGTTGAACCAGCCGGTCAGCCTCGCGCGTGACCTGCTCCGTCGCGGACGCTTGCTCACTTAGTGCACGGGCTGTGGATGTGGCGCCCTGGCGCATTGAGGTAACCGCCTGGGTAATTTGCGATGCAGCCAGCGCCTGCTCACCCATCGCTTTGCGAAATTGCACCGCTACATTGGTGGTAGTCTGAGCCGCTTTCATCACTTCTCGCGCGGCGCGGCCTTGTTCAGCCGTGGCTTGTGAGACTTCCTTGGCAGCCTTCCGCATATGCCCGGTCGCCTGGACAATCTGGCTCGCGCCCCGCGCTTGTTCCGCGGACCCGGTTGCAATCTGTTTGGCTTGCGTCGCGGTTACCGCAATGGATGCGTTCACGCTTTTCACTGTGCTGAGTTGCTCCTCCGATGCGCGGGCGATTTGTCCAACCAGCGCTGAACTTTCAGACACGCCGCTCAAGATCGTCCTCAACCCGGCCAAACCCTCCTCGGACTGGCGATTGCTTTCCTCCGCAATCCGCCCACTGGCCGCTGCTGATTCAGTTGCTTCCTTTGTGACGTCCTCCAAACCTCGGACAATTTCCGTCACGTCCGCACTTGCCTTTGCGCATCGATCCGCAAGGTTCCGGATTTCCTCCGCCACAACAGCAAATCCGCGTCCTGCATCCCCGGCCCGAGCCGCTTCGATTGAAGCATTCAGCGATAAAAGATTCGTCCGCTCCGCAATGATGATGATCGTGTTCACGATTCCGGCAATCTCCCGCGTCCGTTTGTTCAACTCGCGCATCACGTTCATCGAATCGGAAATCGCCGTTGACACCCGGGAAATCCCCTTGATCGATTCCTGGATTTTAACCCCGCCTTCATCCGCCTGGCGCGAAACCCGCCGGGTGATTTCATCGGTGCGCCGGACCAAATCGTTGACCGATTTGCTGGATCGTTCCATTTCCGCGGCGCTGGTCGCGGCATCATTGGCGGCCTCGGCAATTTTGTCCGCATTTTGAGCGACCCCTTGGATGGAGCGCGCCATTTCCTCGACCGAAGTCGAGGTTTCTTCAACTGAAGCGGCAAGACTTTCGGACATTCCGCTGACTTCCTCGATCGACGCAGCCATTTCGTTAATGGATGAAGAGGTTTCCTCAGCGGCCACGGTTAGCTCCTCCGCTCCATTGTTAACGACTTCTATCGAGCGGCTCATCTGCTCAATCGAAGAGGCAGTTTGCGTGAGCGAGTTCGCCAAATCTTCCCCATCCTGGTTGATGCGTTTAACCGAGGCGGAAATTTCATTCATCGCGGTGGTGACTTCCTGGGCGGAGGTCGCCATTTCCTGCGTGTCTGCGGTCACGCTTTGAATCGAAGACGAAACACTCTTGATCGAGGAAGTGATTTGCGTGGAAGTGGAAGCGACCTGCGCGACATTGGCGGTGACTTGTTCGGTTGAGGCCGCCATTTCGTTCATCGAGGAGACGATCTCCTCCGTTGCAGTCGCTACTGCCTGGGCCTGGTTTGCCGTTTCTTTGAGTGATGTGGCCAAATGATTGGTCTCGGCTGTTCCCGCGGTTAACGCATCCTGTTGCTGGCCCAAACCTGAATTCAGGCGGGTGAGCGCCGAATGAATTTCACCATTTCCACCATGGGAAGGAGCAGGGGAGGCTGGCGAATCATTTTGCGACAGTGCTTTTGTCGAAAGTGGTTTTGATTTTGGCATATTCTTAATGTGTGGTGGCTGAGGTTTGCGTTGATGGGGCATTGGCGCGGGCAATGA
>JBQCGE010000104.1:0-2956 GCA_051955955.1 Verrucomicrobiota bacterium | reverse complement strand
AGCCGGTGTTCAGATATTTCGTTGCGCCGTCCCCGAGCAACCCGCCGTTGGCGCCGCTTTCGGTGTAATCGCCGGAGACGAAGTTCACGTTGGTGAGGGTGCCGGGCGCGCCAGGAGCGTTGATCAGCTTGACCAGCGCGGCATTGAGATTATTTCCGGCGAAAGGTCCTACCTCGATGAGTTTGTCCCAGATCAACGCGTTCTTGCAGTCCTGCACGAATTTTTCCACGGCGCTGAGCGATACGTCGGAAATGGTGCCGCCATTGGCAAGAATGCGGTTGTAGTAACTGAGCGTTTCCAGGTTGTAGAGCTTTACGGGCACATGGCGAATCGTTTTCAACAAATTCATAAAATCAAAAAAGGGTTGGATTGGTTTGAATTAAATGAAAGGCCATGCGAGGTGATCCGGTATTGCGCGGGGCGGCCAGATCACCTCGCATGATTGGTTCGGTTACGAGATGACGAGCTTGCGCAGGCCAACCGTGGAGGTGACGAGGATATTGCTGTAATGCTCGACGGTGAGATCGACCATTTTCCCATTCACCTGTTGTTCATAGACGCGGAACTTGTTGCCGCCTTCCGCCGCGCTCCAAAAGCGCTTGGCGTTGGTCGGATCCTCAATGCTCACCCCTTCCGTGCCGTAAAAAAGGAGCACATTATCGGGAACGATTTTCGATTTCGCCGTGGTGCTCGACTGGTACCGTTCGCGCGAAATGCGAACCCCTTCCACGCCGAGGAATCCTGCCAGCTCATCCGGGGTGAGCGCGGCGGAAGCGTAACCGCCAGCGGAAGCCTGGGCGCGATGGGCGAGCAGGCGCTTGTTCCAGGCCACATCGCCAAAGACGACGCGGTTGGGGCGAACGCCGCTTTCATCGACTGCGGCGAGGAGTTCCGTCAGGATATCCTGGTCCGGATCCTTTCCCGCGGTGGTATCCCATGTTTTCGGTGTGCCGCCGACTGTGGCAAACATGACCGTGATGGCGCGGCGCAGCTCATTGCGCAAGAGGCGCTGGAGCAAGCGGGCGGTATAGACCTCGCGCCAGTTGGGCATATCGCCGACAATGTCGAGGTCGAGACGCATGGTGAGCCCTTTGTTCAAGGTCTTTTCATTCACGCTCGTCCCCTTGTATTCGACCCGTTTGAAATCCGCTCCAATCGAGCGGGTGTCATCGACCTCGGAGTAGAAAGCCTCGGAATTATCGGCTTTCTTGAACTCGAAGCGCCTCCCCACCTGCACCGGCGGAGCGATGAAGTCGAGCATGGCTTCGAGGTTGTTCGGCTCGCGCCAGCCGGTGGTGTAGGCAGTGAGGGGTTCGCTGAAGAACGCGCTGTTGAAACGCGATTCATTGGCAAGGCAAACCTGGCCCGGAGCAATGGCGCCATTGTCACGGACAAGGCGTTCTTCGGGTGCGAATGCGCTAATGTTTTCGAGTGCTGATTTGTTCATAACTACTATTTTCATTTCTTGGTGAATGGCGTTCTCCTGGCAAACCGATGCCACGGGAAACCATTCGATTTTGGTTTTAGGGAAATTTTTGAACGGGTTTGCCGTTCGGAAGGCCTGGCGCTTGCAGGTGGCAGCCGTCCTCGTGAGCCGGGTTGGGCTCGCGCGGGCGAATGCCTTCGGGCAAAAGCCAGGTTTGGAGGCGGAGTGCTCAGCGCACCCCGGAGGAGCGAGGCTGGCGTTGCATTTCCCATTTCAACGCCCGCCTCGTTCCTCGCACGCTTAGATCACGCGAAGGAAATAGAACGGGTCCACTTCGATCACCTCTCCCGCGGCTGCGGCGGCATCGAGCGCGCGGCCGACCACGTGATGGGTTCCGGCTCCCGCGCCGAGTGTTTGCACGCGGCCATTGGCGGTCGGTTCAAGCAGCGCACCCTGCGCAATCGCCCCACTGGCGACCATTCGAACCGTGCCCGGTCGCGCGCCGAGCAGGGCCACATTTACGAGATCGCCTGCGGCGGTGGCTTCATCCGTAATCACGCCGACGGGTGCATCGCCCGTTCCGCAAATCGCCACCCGATCCGAGGCACTGCCAATTTTGGCGAGCACGAAGCGTTCACCCACCGCGGCATCAACCGCCTTCGTTATATTTCCGTCGTGAGTTCCCTCGGCAATATTCGCGAGCCGAACGGTGCGGGAGAGCCCAAGGCGTTCACGCGCAGTGCGCAATTTGCCCTGTGCCTGAAGGCAGCGGGTCCTCGCCGCCGCCACGAGCACGCTCAGTGCCCGTTTCATGAACTTATGTTTCATACTGTTTGCTTTCTTTGTTTTTGCGACGGCACATTGCCGCCGAAATTGTTTATTCAAACCATGCCCAATGTTCTTTTTTCACGGCTTCCCATGCTTCGTTGTAAGTGAACCCGAGCGCGGTTTTTTGCAGGACGGCTTCGCGAATGAGCAGGGTGCGATTTTGGCGAGCCGCGAACTGTTTTCCCCGCTGGCCAAGGCCATTGGTGAGCGGTTCGGTATGCAGGGCGCTCCAATCGAACTTTCGCTCTGGTAACTGAACTGCGTCGGCCAGGCCAGAATTGGCCCGGTTGTCTTCGCTCGGGTTCTCGCCATCGGCACTTTTTGCAGCGGCAGCATCCGCTTCATTTGCGAGCGGTTTGACCGGAAGGTTGGGTGTATTGGTCAACCCGACCGAGAGCAGGGTCACTGGACGGAAAATTTTGCGGCCATTCTCGCGTCCGATTTCTTCCGCCTCCCAATAAGGGGAAAGAAATTTGTAATGCGCATTGCGGAGCAGATCGATGCCCGACTCGCTCCACTTCACGCGGGCATACAGGCCATCCTCGCGGGATTGAAGTGCCTGCACCCAGCCGTAGGCCTTGCGGTCTGCCAATTCATGCGCACCGGGCATATCGGGATGGCCAATATAGAACGGCAGCCCGCCGAACAATCGCCCGAGCCGGGCGGTGAAGGAGTCGAAGCGGCGCGCCATTTCTTCCGCCG
>JBQCGE010000103.1:0-8534 GCA_051955955.1 Verrucomicrobiota bacterium | reverse complement strand
AGATAGAGGCTATAAATGGGGTGTTTGGTTGGGGCGGATGTGATGGGGTCGGATTGATGATCTTTGTTGAAATGGTAAATGCCACCACGCGCGGTGCCGTAGTAAAGAGTGTTATCGGGAGCTGCAATTACGCAATTCACGGTGTCATCATAAAGACCTTCGGTTTTGCTGAAGGAGAGAACAGTACCGAGGCGGAGACGGTTTAAGCCGCCATAGGCCGTACCGATCCAAATATTGTCCTCATCATCCTGGTAAATGGCCTGAACGAAATCAGAAGAGAGGCCTTCCCGGCGGCCGAAAAAGGATGTTTTTTCGGAGTTGATGCAAATTGCTCCGTCGTGTTGCGTACCAATCCAGAGTTTTTTTTGCCGGTCCATGAAAAGTGTTTGGATATTCAGAACGGGAGCGTCTGGGATTAAGGGAAAGAATGTGGTCACACCGTTTGCGAAGCGGTAGAGGCCGTCACCATCGTGGCCGATCCATAATTCGTGAGTTTCGTGATTGTAGAGGAGGGCCTTTAGTTCCGTGCGGCCTTCGTGATTTGGGAGATTGATTTTTGAGATTTTTTGGTTGTGCAACAGGGCTAGTTGACCATCTACGGTGCCAATCCAGAGGTCGCCATTGTCGCCTTCGGCGAGGGCGGTCACGTGTGGTTTGGGAAGGCCATTGGTGGTGTTGTAGGCTGTGACCCTGCCTTCGTACAGGCGGTACAAGCCATTGCGGGTTCCCGCCCAGATGGCGCCATCAGAGGTTTGTTGAATCACCCAGACCTGGCTATTATCGAGGCCGTTCCTTTGACCGTAGAAAGTAAAATGTTCGTCCTTAAAGGAGAAGATTCCGCCGTCGCGAGTGGCCCCCCACAAGGAGCCATTATTACCGAGGACGAGGCTGGAAATGAAACTGTCGCGTAAAGCGCCTTTTTGTTCGTTGAAAATTTCGAACTGCACGCCGTCAAAACGGACGAGGCCATTTTCGGTGCCAAGCCAGAGGAACCCGTCGCGATCCTGAACTATGGAAGATATGGAATTCTGAGGGAGGCCTTTATCGGTTTGCCATTCTTCGTGAACGTATTGGGAAAGGGCTGGGACGAAATTGGTGTTGGCGAGCAGGGGTGGAAAAGCCAGGGCGATTAGAACGGACGCCAGCCAAAAGCTGAGTTGCGATGCTGCTGTTGTTTGCCGGCGTGCCATTTCCAGTTTTGATTGAAGCAGTAATAATTGCTTACTGAGCGCGGCTCGCAATGTTTTTGTTACCCAAAATCCTGCGGTCCAGGAACAGGGGATGGGAAAGATTTAAGGCAGGGGCACGCTGCCCCACTGCCATTTTTGATTAAACCCGAGCAGGTGATCATTGGTCACTCTGAACTGAGTTGATGGATGGTTTCACCTGATCCTGGGCCTGTTTTTTTTCGCTGTAGGTGATGAGAGCGGCGCCAAAAACGATGCAAAGGACTCCGGCCCACCGTAGCTGGGTGACATCCTCCTTGAGGTAATAGCGGGCGGCGATGGTTGAGAATACGAAAGTTAGGGAGGTAAGAGGCCAGACGAAACTGACTTCACCCATTTTCATCATCATGAGCAGACCTACGAAAAAGAGAGCTTCAAAGAAGACACCGAGAACCACGTTTTTGTTGGTCAGGCCGCGCCCAACGAGCGAAGCGATTTCGACAGGGGAGTAGTTTTTCGGAGATCGGAGAGTGTTGAGGCCCTTTTTGAGAGTGATTACACCCATAGTTTCAAAGGTGAGCGCGATCAACAAAATGACAATCAGTTTGACCATAAATCCTGGTAACGAATCAATTTGATATTTTCGTCAGAAATGACGGACCGGACACGCGGGCTTACGAGCGCGTCGAATTCATGCCTAAATTCGTGGAGCGAAGGGTGGGAGTAAAGCTCGGAATCACCGGCGGGCAGGACGCGCATGAGGCGGACAAGGTAATCTTCATCGACACGGGCATTTTCGAGCAAGCCAAACACGAAATCTGTATGTGCGATGCGGCGATTGAGGAGCAGCGGCCTGGCGCGCTTTGCCAAAAGTCGGAAAATGAAGGCGTGGCTCAATCGATAAAACCAGCGGCCTTTCCCTAGCGGGAAATCGATGATGCCGGGATCGTATGTAAGGCGCATTGCTTTCACTCCGTAACGCGAGAGCAGGGGAGTGAGGATTGAGAAAACTGCGGGATGCAAATGAAAATGGAGGTGGCCATTCAGATGATCCATGGGGAGGCCGGTGGCCTGGAACTTTTCAAATTGCGCCTCGATTTCCAGAGCCAGTTGCTCACGGGCAGCCGGTGAAAAAAAATATTTCGTTCCAGCGAGCACAGGCGAACGGCTGAACTGGCCGGTCGAATCGACGAGCGTGGGAATAGAGGAGGGATTGAGCGCAGACTTGCCTAAACAAAGGGAGAGGTGGAGGCCGACACCAAGAGAGGGATGTTCGCGGGCGAGCGTTATGGCTTCGTCTGCTGCGTCTCCATTCACCATCAGGCTTGCGGTGGTGAGAATGCCATTGCTATGCGCTTGAATAACCGCCTGGTTGATGCTTGAGGAAGCGCCGAAATCGTCGGCATTGACGATTAATCGCCGGACCGGTTTAGCTGACGCCATAATTGGGAACGAGCTTCCCGCTCCAAACCCGGTACCACATGCGAAAGATGAGGAAGAGCTTTTGGGATTTGGTGAGGCGTGTTTCAGCGAAGTCAAAAACGTTAAACTGTCGGCGTTCCAATTTTTCGAGGAGACGCCAATAGACAGAACCCATTAGTTCAGCCGTGGCCATGGAACGGCGATCCACGGGAGGGAGAGTTTCCCGTGCCTTGCGATAAAATGTTCGAGCGCGCTGGGCCATTGACCTTGCGAGTTCCAGATATTCAGGGCTGTATTTGCCTGCGAGGATATCCGCAGGATCGACATTGAAGCGGCGGCACTCACTCAGCGGCAGATACAAGCGGCCTCGTCCCGCATCGTTCCGGACGTCGCGGAGGATATTCGTAAACTGAAGGGCCTTGCCGAGGTAGATTGCGTAATCCCTGGAGGCGGGGTTTTTATAGCCAAAAATTTCGATGCTTAAGAGGCCCACAACGGAGGCAACCCGATAGCAATATTGTTCCAAATCCTCGACCGTTTCGTAGCGCAGGATATCGAGGTCCATCTCCACGCCCTTGATTAATTCATCGAAAAGATCGAAGGGCAAGCTGTGCCGTTGAATGGGAACCTGCAATTCGCGGTTAACGGCAAACGCAGGAGCGCCGCCTGAGCAAGCTTTTCGAACGTCGTCACGCCATTCCTGAAGCTCTGAGCGGCGTTGTTCGACGGGTTTGCTCTCTTCATCGGCGACGTCATCCACTTCGCGGCAGAAGGCATAGAGAGCCGCCATTTCGTCCCGTTTCTCGCGTGGCAAAAGCACAAAGGCGAGAGCGAGATTGGAAGCGCTCTTGCGCGTGATGCTTTGGCTGGCCTGCATCATTCAGATCTCGGTCGAGGGACTCGGGTCGGAATCGCGAGAGGGAGGTAATCCGCCAGTTTGGGAAAGAGTGGGATTTCGATGGCGGTGTTCGCGACGGCGGGTTCGTTTCTTTTTGCGACGACGGCCCTTTCCATCTTCCGAGCTGCTGCTGGAGCTGTCTTCCTCGTCATCCTCATGGATTCGACGGGAGGGGATTTGAATCTCACTTTTCGAGCCGCGAATGAAGACGATGTAAGCGATGAAAACGCCAGCAATCAACAACGCCAAGGTAAGGATCAAGACGAGGTTCGATGCGACGATTCGCGAGCCTTTGGTGGGCGCGGAAATCCCCAGATCGCTCGCACTGGCAAGCAGGGGGATGATGTTCATCGAGCGGCCTCTTTCACAAAAACCGTGGTTTCGTCGTCATCTCCGGCATTGATATTCAGTCTTTGCATACGGTACCTAAGAGCATGTCGGCTGATCTTTAACTGATCAGCGGTTTTTGTCATGATGAAATGATTCTGTTCCAAAAGTGAGGTGATCAGCTCCCGTTCGAAGTTGGCAACGGACTCATCGAGCGAGAGGGGGCCGCTCAGGACGGGAGTGTCGGACTTGCGGAGGCGGGTTTCGAGTTTAAAGTCGGGCAGGCTGCTGGCCTGGATCTCATTGGAGCTCTCCAGGATTACGGCGCGTTCGATTACGTTCCGCAATTCGCGAACATTTCCGGGCCAATGATGGGACAGCAACTGCTGCTGGGCAGCCTTGGAAATGGCCTGGATTGGCTTGTTCATGGAGAGGGAGAAATGCTTAAGGAAAAAGTCGGCCAGGAGTAAAACATCTGTGCCGCGTTCGCGCAGGGGAGGGGGGCGAAATTGCACGACATTGAGGCGGTGATAAAGATCCTCACGGAATTGATTAGAGCGAATTGCTTCAATGATATCGCGATTGGTGGCGGCGATGAGGCGAACATCAACTTTCAATTCCTGGTTGCCGCCGACGCGGGTGAAGGTTCCGTCTTCAAGAAATCGGAGAAGCTTTGCCTGGAGCGAACGGCTCATTTCCCCGATCTCATCGAGGAAAATCGTGCCTCCGTCGGCCTCTTCGACCCGGCCATGCTTTTGCCTCAAAGCGCCGGTGAAAGAGCCTTTTTCATGGCCGAACAATTCACTCTCCAGCAGCAGTTCGGGAATGGCGGCGCAATTGATGCGGACGTAATTGCCGGAGGAACGCTTGCTTAAGCTGTGGAGGGAGCCGGCAATTAATTCCTTACCCGTGCCGCTTTCACCGAGGATCAGGACGGTCGCATTGGTGGGGGCGACGGTCTGCACCAACTGCTTGAGTTCAAGCATTCGAGGCGAATCGCCGATGATTTGTTCGAGACGATAGGATTCACCGGCCTGAGCTTTGAGGGCCGCGTTTTCCGCGAGGAGTTTGTGGCGTTCAGCACAACGCGCCACGGCGTGCAGCAATTCCTCAGGAGCGAATGGCTTGGCGAGGTAATCGATTGCTCCGGCTTTGATGGCATCTACCGCCAGGCGGGGCGTGGCATACGCCGTGATCATCAGGACGGGCAGATTTGGAAACTTGGTTTGGGTGCGACGGAGGAAGTCGTAGCCGCTCATGCCACCGAGCCGTGCATCCGTGATTACCATAAAAAACTCTTCCTGCTCAATGAGCTTGAGAGCTTCCTCAGCGCTTTCGGCGGCGCGGTACTGGTAACCTTCCTCGCTCATGATCGTCTCGAGCGAGAGGCGCATATTCTTTTCGTCATCCACGACTAAAATGGGTGGAAGCGTGTTGTTCATGATTTACGCAAATTAAATACGGTTTTAGCAGGCAACTTTACGATAAAAGTGGTGCCTTTACCAATCTCGGATTGGACTTCCACGGTTCCATTGTAAAGCTCCGTGTTGTGTTTCACGATTGCCAGGCCAAGACCGGTCCCTTTTTCCTTGGTTGTGAAGTAAGGTTCGAAAATCTTATCCATTTTATCCGGTGGAATGCCGGGACCATTATCGCTGATTGTGATTTGGAGTGAATAATTCTCAGCATACTGTGCTGAAACATGGATTGTACCGGTTCCATGCATGGCCTCGCGCGCGTTCTGGAGGATGTTTACAAATACTTCGGAGAGGTGGCCCCGCTGGGCGAGCAATTGGGGCAGTGCCGAGCCGTAATCGCGGGAAATCGTGACGTTGTATTTGGCCGCGGGGGGAAAGACCTGGTCAATGGCGCGATCCAGTTCCTGGGTGATTTCGAGTTTCTCCACCTGGCCTTCGGAAAGGCGGGCATAACCCATCAACTCGGTGAGAATGCGGTCAGAACGTTCGACCTCCTCGCGGATGATACGGATTTGTTGGGTGATTGTTTTCCCTTCTTTAACCGTACGCTGGAGGGTGAACGCGGCATTGTTAATTATGCCGAGCGGGTTTTTGAGCTGGTGGGCGATTTCGGCGGCGAGCCGCCCGGTGGCTTGCAACTGCTCCTGGCGGAGGGAAAATTCGCGAGCTTCTTCATCAGCGCGACGCTGTTTCTCGAGCAAGACCTGCACGCCGTAACAACAAAGCGTCATGAGAAGCAGGAGAGAAAGCCGAAGGAGAAACGGTTCGTTAAAGGGGGGCAAGGCGGGCTGGATATCCAGCATGATCCGGGTGCGGTCATCGAAGAGATTGTATTGCCACTCCTGGAGGAAGAAATCGAGCATCCCAGCCAGCAGATAGGAAATACTCACGCCGAGGTTGAGGATGATTTGGCGGAAGGCAGATGGGATACTGACGGTATTGCGAATGATGAGGGCGAGAAATACCCAATAAAGATAGCTATCGAATCCATCGGTAACGGCTGTGAGCGCGGCAAAGAAAGCGGCATCCAGCAGGCAATTTACAAAGACGATCTTTTGGATGGTGAGCAGGGTAAAATGCCGCATTCCAAGGAGGATTGTGGCGACCGCCGCGTTGATAATGATATAGGCGAGAAAGAAGGGCGGGATCGTTTGCAGGATAATCTCGTGCGGGTTGGCATCGATAGTGTCTCGGAAACCCGGAGAAGAGACGGCGTCAAACCAATTGGAAAAAAAGAAATAATAACAAAGGACGATCAGGACCGAAGCTTTGGCGGGAAGGCCAATATTCCGCTCCATGAGTTGAATGCGGGCGAGTTGCCGTTCTGGTTCCGGCATTCGCAAATCGAGCAATTGAGGCAGCTTTTTGAGGAACTGCCATTGCACCAGGTTGAACCGCTTTTCGCTCAAGGAATAATCGTAACTGCTTTAAATAAGCAATTCCAATGCCCTTTGCACTATCTTTTCCGGTTCAATCATCCGGCCAATGCCTTCGTAGCCGCAGCTGAGGAGGCCCTCATCCGGCCCGATGAATTCGACACCACGCTCTTTCAAGAGGTTGGTATTGTGGCGGGTGGCCGGGTGAAGCCACATTTTGCCGTTCAGGGCGGGAGAGATCAAGGTTTTGACGCCGGGGTTCAGGGCGAGCGCAATACAACTCAGAGGATCATCCGCAAATCCATAAGCGAGGCGAGCGAGGGTATGGGCGGTAGCAGGAGCGATGACGAGCAATTCGGCTTCATCGGCGAGGCGGATGTGGGTTGGTTTCCAGCCCTGCTCCTCGTCATAGAGGCTTGTCACCACTGGGTTACGAGACAAAGTTTTGAAGGAAAGCGGTGTTATGAAGTTTTGGGCATCGGCCGTCATGACGACGTTCAAATTGGCTCCTGCCTTTGCGAAGCGGCTTGCGATTTCCACTGCCTTATAGGCGGCAATCGAACCGGTTACTCCCAAAACAATGTTGCGAGGCGTGGTCATCGGCGCTTCTCATTATGCCGCAGGTGGGGGCGGGTTGCCATATTCCGGAAGTCGGGAGCGGGTTTGCCTGAGCTTTTCAGCGGTGATGATTGCCTGAACCCGGGTGAGGTCCTGATCGACCGTGCTACTGATAATGAGGTAATCAAAGTGCCGCCATTGTGCGACTTCATGACGGGCGACGCTGAGCCGTTTTTGAATAATGGCAGGGGAATCCTGATTACGCTTTTTCAGGCGCTCTTCGAGCGCTTCAAAACTGGGAGGGGCTAAAAAAATGGTGACCAGAGCGAGTTTGATTTCCTCATCCTCACTGGCGCGGGCACGGATAGCGGCAGCTCCCTGTACATCGACATTGAGGAGGACGTCCTTGCTGGTTCGAATTTTCGCAAGGACCTCCGATTTTAAGGTTCCGTAGCTGTTGCCATGAACGGTGGCGTGTTCGAGGAAATTTCCCGCCTGGACGCGCTTGAGGAAATCCGCGGCATCGAGGAAATAATAATCAACGCCGTCTGTTTCGCCGGTTCGCGGTGCTCGGGTGGTGCAGGTAATGGCGCGAATGGTTGAGGGCTCAACCGAAAGGAGTCGCTCGAACAGAGTGGTTTTGCCGGCACCGCTTGGGCCGGAAATGAGAAGTAGCAACCCGTTATTTTTATTGGCGGCCACGATGATTACTCCACGTTTTGGACCTGCTCGCGGAACTTTTCCAATTCGGTTTTCAAGAGCACCACCTCGCGGGTGATGGTGCTGTCATTGGCTTTGGAGCCGATTGTGTTCGCCTCGCGATTCATTTCCTGGGCGAGGAAATCGAGGGTGCGTCCGACCGGTTCGCCGGATTTGCTGCATTCGTCGAATTGTTTGAAATGGCTTTGCAGGCGGGTGAGTTCTTCGCTGATGTCGCTGCGGTCGGCGAAATAAATAATTTCCTTGAGCAACCGTTCGTCCTCCTCGGCAGGCAGGGGGAGGCCGGCGCTTTTGATCCGTTCGCGAAGCTGTTCGGTATAGCGTTTGACCATTGCCGGGGCTTCCTTCTGGATTTTAGAGACGGAGCGTTTCATGGCGGCGATCCGGGATTTTAAATCCTTGTTGAGATGGGCACCTTCGCGTTCGCGCATACGAACCAGTGCGTCGATGGCCTGGTTTACCGATTTCTCAAGGGGGGGCCAAAAGTGGTCGGCATTTTCCAGAGCGGAGTTCGCTTCAAAAATACCGGGAGCGCGGACGAGAACGTCCAGGGACAAGGTATCGGGGATCTTCAGGTCGCGAGCGAGCT
>JBQCGE010000102.1:0-2671 GCA_051955955.1 Verrucomicrobiota bacterium | reverse complement strand
CCTCTGCCTCGCCACAACGGTCATCCTCAAAATGCAACTCAGCGATGAATCGAAAACCCGCAAACCCGCCCTGGCCCTGCTCACTTTCATTCCCCTGCTCTGGCTCCTTGCTGTAACAATGACCGCGGGTTACCAAAAAATTGCGTCACCCAATACACGCATTGGGTTTCTCTCATTCGCAGCGGAATTAAAGACCAAAACTCCAGGCCTCGAACAGGCCGTGACTTCAGCCAAAACGCTCAATAATCAAGACGCCTTGTTGGCGGCTGAATCTGCTCTCAAAAAAAATCAGGTCTTGATTTTCAATCAATATCTCGACGCGACAGTCGCAGCACTTTTTCTTGCGCTGGTCTCGATCATTACCCTCCTGAGCTTCTGGCAATGGTATCAACTACTCACTCGCCGTCGCGCGCCGGAACTTCAGGAAGAACCCGCGGAGTACCTTCCCGATTACGCAGTCGTTGAAGGCCGTCCAGTCAAACTAGCTGGCGTGGCCGCGCTTAGCCTCGCTCTTATGAAGGAACTTTCCGGCGAGGCGGATATGGAACGCGCCAGTCAAACTCAACTTGCTTCGGCCTGTTGCAACGAACACTCTCCCTCCACGACCGACTCCGACCGGTACCTGGAACACCTCGACGCCCGATACAAATCCATCCGGCGCTGCTGTTGATTTTACTCATCCCGCTTTCAAGTGAGAGAATTTCACTGATCAGCGAACTGCCGAAACCCCAGCCATCAGCCGCATAAGCTCGGGTTGGGAAAATTGATCGTGAGATAATTCACCCGCTTGCTTGCCTTCACGGAGGACGATAGTTCGAGTGGCGAGGTTGATTAACTCCGGGAGTTCCGAAGAGATCACGATCAAAGCGACCCCCTGGCAGGCGAGTTCGTCCAGCAAATGGTGAATTTCCGCTTTGGCTCCAACATCCACTCCCCGCGTCGGTTCATCGACAATCAAGACTTTGCACTCCCGCGCCAGCCATTTTGCCAAGGCGATTTTCTGCTGGTTTCCACCACTCAACGCGGATATGGGCGACTCCATTGAAGGAGTCTTCACACGTAAACGATCGAGGAATTGTTCAGCGACGTCTCGTTCCTCGCTTTTTCGAATAAAGCCAAAGGAGGTTAGCGTGGGCAATGCCGCGAGCGTTGTGTTTTCACGGCAGTTCATGGATAGGACCAGGCCCTGCCGTTTGCGATCCTCAGGCAAAAATCCAATTCCGTTTTGAAGAGCCTGGCGCGGGTCGCCCAGCAACATCTCTTTACCGTGAATTAGTATTGAGCCGGTGGCCTGACTATCGAGGCCGAAAATCGCCTGGGCCATTTCGCTGCGCCCCGAACCTACCCGGCCGGCGAACCCCAAAATTTCGCCCGCGCGCACGGTAAAGTTTAATGGTCCGAACTTTCCAGGACTTTGTAAATTTTTGACCGTGACCACTTCGCCTCCGATTGATGCCTGTCGGTGGCGTGGTTCTTTCAGCGCGAGTTCGCGCCCTATCATTTGACCAATAACCCGCTCTGAATTCGTCGCCGATGCAGGTTCCGTCGCCACATGTTTGCCATCCCTCAGAACTGTTATCCGATCACACAGCCGGAAAATTTCTTCCATTCGATGTGAAACATAGATGATGGTGATGCCGCGCCTTTTTAGCTTCGCAATCAGGTCGAACAAACGCTCGCTCTCTCGTGCTGAAAGTGAACTCGTCGGTTCATCCATCACAATTACGCGTGCATTCACTCCCAGGGCAGACGCAATCTGGATCATTTGTTCCTGCCCGGTTGAAAGTTCGCCAATGGGCTGGTCCACCGGAATTTCAGCCTCGATTTCCGCAAGCATCGCCTCAGCGACCTTGCGCATTTGCCCACGATTTAAAAACCCCGCGTTTCTCGGCAGATCACCCAGGCAGAGATTCTCAGCCACAGACAGGTTGGGACAGAATGCAAGCTCCTGGTGAACAATCGCTATCCCGAGACGCCTTGCCTCCAGCGGATTTTCCGGGGAGATGATTTGCTCGTCCAAAAAAATTTCTCCGGAATCTGCCGTGTAGACTCCGGCCAAAATTTTGCCCAACGTGCTTTTTCCCGCTCCGTTTTCCCCCATCAAGGCGTGGCACTCTCCCCGTTCGATACCAAAGGTTACATCGTCCAGGGCCAGCACGCCCGGAAAACGTTTTGAAATATGGCGGAACTCGAGCCAACTCATGAACCAGCCCTGAGGTTTATCGCTGGGCCGAAATTCCGCAAGACCAGATCAACCCTTCCATTCGAGCATCAGGCGCGGCCGCCTTGCAAATTGAAGTATGTTTGACGTGGAGGCGGCACGTTCCGTGGATGCTGTGGGATCGCCAATTCCACCACCTGCCGCATTTTTTGGAACCACCATTGCGCGCGACGCTGCCGTTCCCGGCGGTAGTTCACCAGGGCGGGTTTGTTCTGGTTCATGAGGAGTTCCATTTGTTCGCAAGCTGTGTTTTTCATAATTTTCTGAAATGAGCTTACGATGCGGGGCACGACATTTACTGTCGCACCCTGGAATTGTTTTAAAATAGTTTGCCGGACGCGAGCTACCAAACTTCTATTCGGACGCTCAGGGAGAAAGCAACTCCCGCCGCAATAAATCGAGGGCTTGTTGGGAAGTTAAGAACTTGAACGTCTCGCGGTCATATTGATT
>JBQCGE010000101.1:0-7877 GCA_051955955.1 Verrucomicrobiota bacterium | reverse complement strand
CGCCTCCCAACGACCCCGGCCTTTCCCCCGAAGCAATCGAACAGATCAGCAATTTGCAATCCGAGAAAAAGACCCGCAGCCCTATCGAACAGCGCATTAATTCAAACTTGCTGCTGGCTGTTCAACGTGATGCCCAAAAGCTTGAAAGCGCATCGCAATCCGTCGAAACCCACCTCCAGCAGAACACCTCCGGTCGTGTTTTGGTCGATGTCCGCGCCGCCATTACACCCGTCTTGAAAGCCGAAATCGTGAAGGGTGGGGGAGAACTGGTGAATAGTTATCCCGAATATGAAAGTCTCCGGGCATGGGTAAACCTCTCCCAGGTTGAATCGCTCGCCAGCCTCGATGAAGTCCGTTCGATTCGTCCTGCCGTTCGCGCCGAAACGCATTCCGGCAAAATCAATTCCCAGGGCGATACCGCCCACACGGCTAACATCGCCCGCTCAAGTTATAATATAAATGGTGCCGGTATAAAGATCGGTGTCCTGTCCGACAGTGTTAATTATCTTACTAACTCCCAATCCGCGGGGGAATTGAACAAGGTAAATGTTTTGCCCGGTCTCGGCGGCAGCGGCACAGGGGAGGGGACCGCCATGCTGGAAATCATTCACGATCTCGCGCCCGGTTCGACCTTATATTTCGCCACTGCCGATGGCGGGCCCGCAGCGTTCGCCAGCAATATCAAAGCGCTCAGGAATGCAGGGTGCGACATCATCGTCGATGACGTCGGTTACCTGAATGAATCGCCATTTCAGGATGACATCATCTCCCAGGCTGTAAATAAGGTGACCGATAACGGCGCACTCTATTTCTCCTCTGCCGGAAACGCCGGAAACAAACAATCGAACCACTCGGGAACGTGGGAAGGTGACTTCAACGCCGATGGCAATTATTCAGGCGGTGGAACTTATCACTCCTTCGGTTCCGTTACTTATAACACCGTCACCACTGCTCGTCTGAATAGTTATGCAGCTTTGTTCTGGAGCGATGCCCTCGGCCACTCCGGCAATGATTATGACCTCTATGTTCTCGATTCCACCGGCAAGACCGTGATCGCTAAATCCGACGATTACCAGAATGGCAATGACGACCCAATCGAGTTTATTGACCAGGTCAAATCCGGCCAACGCCTCGTCGTTGTCCTCTCCTCAGGCTCGCCTCGCTTTCTCCATCTCGATACTGGCTCCGCCGAACTTGCTATCAGCACTTCGGGCAACATCCGCGGACACCCCTGCGCGAACAATGCCTTTGCTGTCGCCGCAATGAGCGCCCAATCCGCATCCGGTGGTGCCTTCCTCGGTGGTCTGGTCAACCCGCTCGAAACCTTCAGTTCCGATGGCCCTCGCAGAATGTTTTTCGATCCGACAGGAAACCCATACACGCCCGGAAACGTCACTGCGACGGGTGGTCTCGTCCGACCAAAACCCGACATCACCGCTGCCGATGGCGTCGCCACCTCCGTTCCCGGTTTCAACCCGTTCTACGGCACCTCTGCCGCCGCCCCGCACGCCGCAGCCATTGCCGCGCTGCTCAAATCTTATAAAACAAACCTTACCTCAAAAGACATCCGGCTGGCCCTGCTCGCATCCGCCCTCCGCGTCACTGTCAACGGAGTCGATACCGCTTCTGGCGGCGGCATCGTCATGGCCTCAGCAGCACTCGATTACCTTACCCCGGCATCAGCCCCCATCACCGACAACCCTCCCGCAATTACCCTCGTTCGCACTAACGGCTCCCTCTCCCTGCACATCACCGGCGCGTCCAATGCCCAATATCAAATCGAAGCATCCGCCGATTTGGAAAACTGGCAGCCTCTCCCGACCACCACAACCACATCTGGAACAATCCCGATCCAAACCTCCACAACCACAGCAAACCGCTTCTATCGCGCGCGAATCATAAAATAACCGAACCGCGAAGCTTGATCTCCCACCTTCGATTTTAAATTCACCAACCTCGATTCAACATCACTATCGATTCAAGATCACTATGACGGGTAGACGCGCATTTCGAATCCTGTCACAGTTAGCAGTTGTTTCGGTTTTATAATCGACCTGCTTTGAGGGAACGAGGATGTTTCCAACATCTGCTGAACCTGCTGTACCTTGTTTTCCTCGCTCAGGGGATATTGGCGGAATCCATTTTCGATGAAGGCAGGATTACCATTTCGCCGAGTGACCGGGTTATGGTTTTGGCACCGCATCCGGATGACGAAGTCCTTGGATGTGGTGGAGTATTGCAAAAGACGGTGAGTCTTAATTGCCCGGTAAGTATCGTTTTCTTTACTCATGGCGATGCCAACGAACGATCGTTTCTCGTTTATCGCAAACATCCGGTCATAGAAGCATCTTCAGTCCGCAAACTTGCCATGATTCGGTCACACGAGGCAATTGCCGCTTGTCGAGTGCTTGGAGTCTCTTCGGATTCTATCTCTTTCCTTGGTTATCCGGATGGCGGCACGCTGGAAATCTGGGGACGGCATTGGGGCACGAATGGCCCTTACCTGAGTAATCTTTCTAAAGCTTCATCCGTTCCTTATACAAATGCTTATCATTTTGCCGCACCCTACATTGGCGAATCAGTTATTCGGGATCTAAGCAAACTGGTTGAAGCATTTAAACCCACCAAAATTTTTGTTTCTCACCCTGGCGATCAACATCCGGACCACCGCTCGTTACCTTTATTTCTAATGGTGGCGCTTTGGGGATTGAAAGCCAGCGACACACAGCCGGATGTGTTCATGTACTTAGTACACTACAAGCATTGGCCTTCCCCTCGAGGGCACCACCCCAATGCTGAACTTTCGCCTCCGAAATCTTTGATGATTAATGAACTTTGGAACCGCTTTACTCTGCCGGAGAGCGTTGTCCAGACAAACTATATTGCCCTGCACGCACATAATACACAGTTCGAGTACAGCGGATTTTACCTGGCCTCCTTCATTCGCCGGAACGAGTTGTTCAACCCATTCCGTCTCAGGCCGGTTTACCTCGATTCCCCGGAATCCTCCCAGCTTGCCTCTCAACCGGTGGACGATGCCCAAACGCCGCCCGACTTCCTATTGGCGCAAGAGAAAGTCGCTTTCGTCGGAATCGAAAAATTATTCGTCGCTGTGACGCGACGCGAGATTGAGTTTCAAGTCGCGCTAAGTCGACCACTCCCAAAAGAGACTGCAATTCTCATTTCGTGTTTTGGATGGAGAGAGAACGTCGCATTTCGGATAATGCCAAAGATTGAAGTGAAAATCTCCAATCGAACTGCGGAGTTGATTGATGGTGGACGAAAGCTCCCATCCCACGAGCTGAATGTGGAACGCTCGCCGGGAAGGGTAAAACTAAAACTACCCCTCAGCATCTTTGATTTTCCAGATCGCGCATTTATCAGTGCCAGCACGCTTCTGAGCGAGACGACCCTTGACTCAACTCCCTGGCAGGTTGTGCAACTCGCCGCAAAACCATCAGCAAAGCCGTGATTTGATGCTAACTTGAGCGCCGGTTCTTATCGCGACCAGGTCACAGGTCGTCTCTGCGCTTTGTAAATGCATAGTTCATGGTAACTGCGCATGCCGGAAGAAAAGCCGCTTCAGCCCCTCAGCAGCCAAAACGTAACATGCCACAATCATGCCGAGCATCATCAGTGTCTTCCCCGGAATGGCTGTCAGGCCAAGTGACGAAGCAATTGGACTGAGGGGCAGCACAACCGCCAGCACGCAGGTAAGCGCCGTCACAATCATCAATGGTTTTCCTGGTATGCTTTTGAGAAGTCGGCGGGGAGAGCGGATGACCAGCACGATGATCGAGGCGGAAATAATCGATTCAACAAACCAGGCAGATCTGAATTCATTAGCAGGTACCTGTAAAAACAGAATCAAAAGTGCAAATGTCGCATAATCGAATACTGAGCTGAGAAGTCCAAATGCAACCATAAACCTTCGAATAAACTTCAAATTCCAACGATGCGGTTGTCGAGTCCATTCTTCATCCACCCGATCATTCGCAATGGTCATTTCAGGCAAATCGGTGAGCAGGTTTACCAGCAAAATTTGTTTCGGAAGCAACGGAAGAAATGGCAGGAAGAGCGAAGCTCCCGCCATGCTGAACATGTTTCCGAAGTTCGCGCTGGTTGCCATAAAAACGTACTTCAAAGTGTTCGCGAATGTGACGCGGCCCTCCTGCACTCCACGCGCCAATACGGCAAGACCTTTCTCCAGGAGCACGATATCCGCCGCGGCTTTCGCTACATCCGCCGCGCCCGATACCGAAATTCCCACAACGGCAGCATGAAGCGCGGAAGCGTCATTAATGCCATCTCCCATGTACCCGACAACGTGGCCGGATTTTCGCAACGCCAGAATAAGGCGCTCCTTCTGGTTTGGCTCCACTTCGGCAAAAACGTCGATATCCGTTACTCTGCGTATCAGCGCTTCATCACTCATCACCTCCAAATCCCTTCCTGAAAGCCATTTTGGATGCATGAACCCTGCCTGCTGACTTACTTCCAGCGCGACCAGGTGGTGAACGCCGGTTATGATTTTTAATGCAATTCCAGCACCCCGCAGGCGGTTGAGTGTTTGCTCAATGTTAGCCCTCAAAGAATCGGAAAAGCTGAGCAACCCGAGAAACGTCATTTCATTCTCGTCTTCGTTTCTAAGCGTCGTTTCGCTACTCATGATCCGAAAGGCCACCGCCAAAACTCGAAGCCCTCGCTCGCCCAACGAACACATTTGGTCATTGATGGTTTCCTGGACCACCGCCAGATCGACAACCCCTCCGTCGCTCCTTTCAGCTCGGGAACAAATTGCCAGCACGTTGGTGAAAGCACCTTTCGTAATCAGGATCGTTTCCTTCCCATTGCTGACGAGCACGCTCATGCGCCGCCGGCTGAAGTCGTAGGGGATTTCATCGAGCTTTCTCCAGATCGTTTCGTCAACCTCCTGGCGCGCAAGAATTGCGCGGTCCATCGGATTGGTATAACCGGTTTGAAAATGAGAGTTCAACGCACCGAAGGTCATAACCCGCTGGCTGGGCATTCCACTGATGTCCATCGCGGCTTGTAGTGTCACCCGGCCTTCCGTCAGCGTGCCTGTTTTGTCGGAGCAAAGTACCGTCATGCTCCCGAAGTTCTCAATCGCCGACAATCGCTTGACGATCACCTTTTGTGCCGCCATGCGCCGCGCACCATGGGCAAGGTTGACGCTAATGATCGCGGGGAGCAGCTGCGGAGTCAGCCCGACTGCAAGTGCCAGCGCGAAAAGGAGCGAATCCAGAACGGGACGGGCGAGATAAACATTAAAGGCGAAGATTGCCAGCACCAGCAAAAGCGTGAGCTCGAGTAGAAAATAACCAAATCTCCGGACTCCATGTTCGAATTCGGTTTCGAGCGGTCGCAATTTCAGGCGTTCCGAGACCGTTCCGAATTCCGTCTGCTTTCCAGTACCCACTGCCACGAATCTGCCCGTCCCGCTAATGACATGCGTTCCCATGAACAAAACGTTCGTTCGCTGGCTAAAGGTTGCATTCGGCTCAATCAGCCCCGGAAACTTCTGTGCCGGGAATGTTTCTCCAGTAAGAGTTGCTTCATCGACAAACAAATTTTTGCTCTCAAGTATTCGTCCATCGGCCGGCACCACATCCCCCGTATTCACGATTACAATGTCTCCCGGCACAATCTGACGCACGGGTAATTCCTGCTGCTTGCCGTCACGCAAAACCGCCGCTTTGATCTCCACTAGTGCCAGCAGTTCCTTGACCGCGTTGTTCGCCGTTTTTTCCTGCCAAAAACCAAGCATGCCACTCACCGCAATAATAAAGAGAATAATAAATGCATCCGTCGCATCGCGCAGAAATAGAGAGAGCCCAGCGGCACTTAATAGAATCAAGACAATTGGAGTCTTGAATTGCCCAATGAGCAAAGCAATCGCTCCTCCGGTTTTTTTAGGGTTAAGCTCATTTGCTCCATACCGCTGCAGGCGTAGTTCAGCTTCGCCACCGCTCAGGCCATCCGGATTACAATGCAATTCACTAAACAACCTGGAAACATCGATCGACCAGTAATCTTTCAATTTAAGGCTTTCACTCCCGGCACTCCGTTGCGCCATGATCCGCCTGGAACTCCATAACCCCGGCAACATCGGAATCCAAAAACTCAGGCCGCGAAAAAGCAGCGTGACCGATAACCCCACTGCCACTGGAACCCCCGCCATTTTTAACGTCAGGATTGAGGCAGCTTCGAAAGAGCCCAGCCCTCCGGGCAAAATTCCGACCGAGCGGAACAAGGTGGAAATCATGAAGCTGGTAAACACCCCGCTCACCGACGCAGTCATTCCCAGCGATTGAATCAGGATCCAGACTGTCGCTGAATCCAGCAGGAAAATTGAAAGTTGATAACCGCTGCTGATCAGCAGCACTCGAATATTATGCGTCAGATCCCGATCCGCGTTTTCGAGGAAATCCAGGGTTTTCTGGAATAAACGAAACCTTACAATGCGACGAACAGATTCCGGCAGCTTGCGACCCGCAAACCCCACCAAGATGAGTGTCACGGCGATCGCGTAACAACAGAACCCCAGGGCGACCTCGAAAATAATGCGGCTGACCTCATCGTGAACGACAGCCAGAATGAGAGCCGTGACCAGTCCCATCACATAGACGCCGTAATACGCCACAAGATTGATCACCACTGATGCTGCCACCACCGGCCGAGGCATTCCCCTTCGCTCAAGAAAACTTGCCACCATCACATTGCCGCTGACCCCCGCAGACGGCAGCGCCTGGTCCACGAACAACTTGGCCAGGCTCAGTTTGTAAACCGTAGGAAGAGCGAGGGGAAAATTTGCAGCGGACGCAACACAGCGGTACACCTGTCCTTCAGCAAAGTAAGTTCCCGCCTGCAGCAATACCGCCACCAGGAGCCACCACGGTTGAGAGGACCTCGCCAGCATCACAAACTCGCGCGCTTCAGCAAAATGAAGTGAGGCAACGACAACCGTCGCCAGTAGAGCGCCCCCAAACAGCCATAAAAGCCAATGCCCTGCCACTCGCAACTGCCGTTGCTGACCATCCATCAGAGATTTACCGGTTGGAATTCCCGCAGGCCGCTGAAAACTCAGGTTCTTGCTTTCGCTACCAAAGCTCATTCAGGGTCCTCCTAAACATTCACGGCCCTTTCAGCGGGTGCATCTTTTCTCTTCCAACAATGCGATTCATAATCACAATAACCACTCCCCAAATCGGATCATGACCGCCTATGCACCCGAATACCTCCCGATTTTTGTCCGTCACCTCCCAATAGTTGCTCAACGGCGCTCAAGAAAAACGACGACCATTCCATTTGTGAGCATTGAAACCAGCGAAGTCGTCACGAACCATATTGCCTCCGCCATGGGCATCCCTCCCGGCTCATAGGAGCGACATGCCTATAGCCACGCGCCATGGGCATCCCTCCCAACTCCATGAGAGCGACATGTGTATAGCCACCGGCCATGGGTATCCCTCCCAGCTCCGTAGGAGCGGCATGTGTATAGCCACGCGCCATGGGCATTCTTCTCAGCTCCGTAGGAGCGACATGTGTATAGCCACCGCTATTGGCATCCTTTCCCAGCTCCGTAGGAGCGGCATGTGTATAGAGCCTGTTATTAACTTTTTTGCAAAATTGTCTGTACAATGTAAACACATCCGGGCATTACGCTTGGGATGGGAGACAAACGAAAGAGTTATCCGAGTGATGTGAGTAATGAAGTGGGCTTGCTTCGATAAACTGGACAGAGAAGTTCGGCCATTGGGTTAGTTGTTTTGGGTTTGAAAGTCAACGGGTGATAGGTAGTTCAGCGCGCTATGGGCTCGCTGGCGGTTGTAGAAATTTTCGATGTAGTCGAACAG
>JBQCGE010000100.1:0-2519 GCA_051955955.1 Verrucomicrobiota bacterium | reverse complement strand
GGTTGCGCCACGTTCACCGTCCAAACAACCAACTCATCCGTCCCATGCCACATCCCAATATTCCCAAAGGTATCTTCGAACGTGATTTGCTCCCCATAAATCTCCGCTTTGGCCGTCGGCAACAAAACCGTGGCCCCATTCGAGACCGCGATTAGTTCCGGCTGGTTACCTGGAACTCTCTTACGCGGATTTCCGGATTTGAGGAACGCCACAAGGTCCGCCATTTCCTGCACGTTGATCCCCTGCTCCAACCCTTCCGGCATCAGAGAAAGCGATGAGGCACGGATGTCTTTGATCTGCGAACGTTGAACATTCTCGGTTACGCCACCGCCCGCCACAATCGTCAAACTGTTCGCGGTTTCACCACGGATCAGACCACCCAGGCTGCGGTCGTCATTCAAGTCGATGCTGTAATTGACGAAGCGCGGTTCCACGACCGCATTCGGGTCCAAAATATTTTTGATCCAATATTCCGGATCTTTCGAGCGCAACGCGGCAAGGTCCGGCCCCACCTCGTGCCCCACCCCATTTACAAGGTGGCAAGTCGAGCAATTGCGAGTGAACACTTCCGCCCCACGGGTCACATTTCCCTGCAACGTCAGCGCACCTTTATATTGATTCACCACATCCTCCCGCGCGCCTTTGTTCATTGCCGGCAAAACTTCAATAGCCAGGTCCTTAATTTGCGCCTTGGGAGATTCACTCAAGCGGTGGCGGTCACTTATACTAATTTCATTTGCCGTTATGACACCGTCCTTAACCGCATGCAGCAGTGCAACGGTCCACTCTTCGCGATCCATCAAAAGGCTGCTCACAATTTCATTTCGTGCGGTCGGCGAAGCCTGTCGCCAGTTTTTCAAAAGCGTCTCTGCAACCTTCGGCGAATGTTCCTTTTTCAACGCAGTGATCGATGCCCGCCGCAATTCCTGGCTGCCACTCATAGCAAAGGACGCGAGCCGGTCCAATTCGGCTTGTGACTCACCACGCCCCAGCAACGAGATAGCGGACTGCCTGGTTTTGATTGGCGCATTCTCGTCGGAAGCAATTTGCGCCGCTTTGGAAATGGCGCTTTCAAGCCGGGCCCGATCCTGCGAACCCCTGGCAAAGAAATCATCGACCTTTAGCTTTTTATCATCTAACGCATCCAACAAGCTCGCGAGCATGCTGCTTTTTCCCCCGTTATACTCGTGGTTGGCCTCCGGCAAAGTCATCTGCACGGCTGCCGCAATTGCTTTCCGATCCGCGGAATCCACCACAGTCGCGATTAAAGGATTGATCCACTCTGTCCTCCCGGTCGTCTCTGCCGGCAAATTCACAATTGCATTCAAAACAACTGTGGCGTGCGGCTTCGAAGAACTGAGGATCGCGGTGCGAAGCTCGCTATTCCCAACCCATTTTGTCGCGAGCGCAGCCAGCACTTTACCCGCTTCCGCGTCGCGGGATTCCCCCAGCGAAAAGGCGAGTTGGCGCAACACTAAAATAGAAGGATCGTTCGTCATCTCCGCCAAAGTTTTTAGCAGTTCTTTGCCGCCCTTTCGTTCCCCGGCGAGATACGGTTCAGTCAAACGAATCGCAATCTGGCGAACGCCCGCATCAGGATTTTTCAACGCCGCCTGGATCATTTTCGGTTCAAGCGCCGAAATCCCGTCTAAAATCGAGAGCGCATGGGCTCGCGCCTGTGGCAGCTTCGATTTATTGGCCACTCGCACCAAGCCAGGGATTACCCCTTTGTCGTGACGTGTGAGAATTTCAACATGCACGCGATCCCGCTCAATTCCATTCGCGCTATCGAGCGCAGCAGCGAGCGCCTCCGAATTCATCTTTTTTAAATTGGGAATCGGGCGAAGCTCAGCCCCTTTCTTCACCACGCGATAAATTCTCCCTTTATCAGCGCCTGCGCGAACATCGATTTGCGCGAGACGCGCCGCCGGAATCCAACGGGGATGTTCAATCAGGAATCGATACATATCGACAACGTAGAGCGCTCCATCGGGACCAGGCCGCGCTTGCACCGGGCGAAACCAGTTATCGGTGGAAGCGAGAAATTCCGATTCCTTTTCATCCGCCGCGCGATGCGCGGTAAATGCGGCATTCGGTGAAATAATTTCGCGATGAACCAGGTTATGCACCGGCTCGCAGGTAAATGCGTTCCCGGCAAATTCCTCGCCCAACCAGGTGTCCCGGTAAATACCAAGCCCGCAAGCGGATGTCGCGCGATTCGCCGACTCTGGATCATTGAAGCGCTCCAGCAATCGGCTGATGGGGTAAACACGATTTCCATCCGGCCGCGCGGTCAAGTTGCGAATCGGGTCGGGCGCAGGTGCCTTCGGGTTTCGGCGCAAGTACCGCTCCGGGACCGGAAAGTGCAACAGCAATTCGCTGTTATTGCAGCCAAACCAATTATCCCAATCGTCCCGTACCCGCCCTTGCTGAGTCAGGCCGCTCACCATCTCCAGCGTTCCTTTGACCGGATGAATTCGAATGTCGTGATTCCGAATATCCAGCGATCCTTTCTGCGC
>JBQCGE010000099.1:0-4004 GCA_051955955.1 Verrucomicrobiota bacterium | reverse complement strand
GCGCGCCTTTGCTTTTTCAAGAGCGGCTTTGGCTACTTCAACCCGGTCCGGTTCAACCAGCGATTTACCAACGCTCATGCCCAGTGCGAGCTTGAAGGTGTAGGCCATTGCGCCCCCAATCAGAATTGTGTTGGCTTTCTCAAGCAAACGATCGATCACCTTGATTTTATCGCTCACCTTTGCGCCGCCTAGGATTACTACGAAGGGACGCGCGGGGCTTTCCAACTCGTCCCCGAGGAACTTCAACTCCCGTTCCATCAAAAGGCCCGCGGCACGAGGTGCGTTTCGATCCGCAAGGACCTGGGCCACACCAGCAGTCGAGGCGTGTGCGCGGTGGGCGGCACCGAAAGCGTCATTCACATAAATATCGCCGAGTCGGGCGAGCTTTTCCGCAAAACCCCGGTCATTATTTTCCTCTTCCGCGTGGAATCGAACGTTTTCGAGCAGGACGATGTCGCCCGGCTTCATTGCGTTCACGTAATTTTCGACCTTTTCCCCCACAGTTTCGTCGAGGAAACCAACTGGTTTGCCCAGCATTTCAGAAAGCTTTTTGGCCACTGGTTTCAGTGACATGGAGGATTCCCTTTTTCCATCGGGACGTCCCAAATGGGCCATAAGAATGATTTTTGCCCCGTTTTTCAATAGAAGCTCTAGAGTTGGAAGGGTTTCCTTGATTCGGGTGGCATCATTGATTTCCATTTCGCCACCCTTTTCTTCCATGGGTACGTTATAATCCACCCGCATCAAAACGCGTTTCCCGTGCAAGTCCAAATCTCGAACCTTCAATTTCGCCATAAACAGGGCGGATAGGATACAGAAGGAGAGAGATGAGTCAAAGGCAATTCTTGAAGGGAGAATGATTTAAGACAACTGAAAAGCTCGTAAAAGCATCCAGAATTGTAGGCTGAGAAAACAGTTCTGATGTCTCGATTCCTGTTCGGCCTATTCTAGTTCATAATTGACTCACCTGTGGGTGGACTGGCAGGCGTCGGATAAAAGATTGGCTCTACTCCTCAGTTTCTGCTATATTGGAAGCACGTTCGATGAGCAGATGGTTTGAACGTCTGAACTACCATAGGTTCTACAATAATTCGAGTGATCTACAACAGATTGTGTTTTGAACTGTTTTCAAAATACTTTTGTGATTGTGTTTGATTCTGAGTTTTTCTATCATTTCGCCTGATCGTTACGAATACGCGCCAAGCTGTTTCGGGAGGACTTTTGCCTTAATGAAATTAGCCGGCGTGGACCGATTTTTATATTATGTCCGAAGGTGCTGATAAGTACGATGCGTCCAAAATCGATAAGTTGGAAGGCCTTGAGGCAGTGCGCAAACGCCCGGGAATGTACATCGGTGACCCCGATGAACGCGGGTTGCATCACTGTGTGTTCGAAGTGCTGGACAACTCGATTGACGAGCATTTAGCTGGCTTTTGTACCCAGATTGTCCTGAACATTCATGTGGATGGGTCGGTCTCCATCCGGGACAATGGCCGCGGTATTCCTGTCGATATTCATCCCAAGTTCGGGATTCCAGCCGTTGAATTGGTGCTGACCAATTTACATGCCGGCGGGAAGTTCGGGCAGGGTGCGTACAAGTATTCCGGCGGTTTGCACGGGGTCGGTGCCAAGTGCGTTAACGCTCTTTCGGATTGGTTCAAAGTCGAGGTCTACCGCAATGACCAGGTTTACTACATGGAGTTTGCCCGTGGCAAAACCGTGAAGAAGTTGGAGGTGATCGGAAAGGCCAAGGACACTGGCACCAAGATCACGTTCAAACCAGATGCGACGATCTTCACGATTACCACCGATTTCAAATTCGAGATCCTGGCGAATCGTTTGCGGGAGTTTGCCTTTCTTAATCCTGGATTGGAAATCACGATCAAGGATGAGCGGGTGGAGAACAAGGTGGAGCACTTCCTCTACAAGGATGGCATTGAGGAGTTCATTCGCCAGCTCAGCAAAAATAAAACCGTTGTTCACCCCAAGCCGATCGTCATTTCAGGGAAGCGGCAGAACCGGGTCGAAGATCGCGATGAGGATGTCTATATCGACTGCGTCATGCAGTATAACGACAGCTACAGCGACCAAATCCTCTGCTACGCCAACAATATTCATAATGACGAAGGCGGCACTCACCTGACTGGATTCCGCTCTGCTTTGACCCGAGCGATCAATCAATACGCCAAGGCAAACAATTTGTTGAAAGACAAGGATCCTGCTATTTCCGGGGATGACGTGCGCGAAGGATTGATTTCGGTCGTCAGTGTGAAACTGACCAATCCACGGTTCGATTCCCAACCAAAGCACAAGCTGGTGAATGGGGAAATCGAGGGACTTGTTTCATCGGTTGTTTATGAGGGTTTGATGAATCATTTCGACTCCAACCCTGGAATTGCCAAGCGTGTCATTGAAAAGAGCTTGATGGCCGCGCGTGCACGCGAAGCAGCGCGGAAGGCGCGCGAAACCGTGCGCAAGAGCGCACTCACAGGTGGGGGATTGCCGGGAAAACTTGCTGATTGCTCAGATCGCGACCCTATCAATACCGAGTTGTACATCGTGGAAGGTGACTCCGCAGGTGGCTCTGCCAAGCAGGGGCGCGACCGGAAGTTCCAGGCCATTCTGCCGATTCGCGGTAAATTAATTAACGTGGAGAAAGCGCGGTTGGACAAGGTGCTGCAAAACACTGAAATCCGGACCATGATCACGGCGATTGGCACCGGCATTGGCGATGGTGACAGCGAAGGGGCGTTCAATCTCGAAAAACTGCGTTATCACAAAATCATCATCATGACCGATGCGGATGTGGACGGCTCACACATTCGAACGCTGCTGCTGACGTTCTTTTACCGGCAAATGCCGCAATTGGTGAAACAGGGTTTCGTTTACATCGCGCAACCTCCGCTTTACCAGATCACCCGAAAAAAACGGGTTGAGTACGTTGAGGACGACGTTCAGATGAACAAAATTCTTATCCAATTGGGGAGCGAGGATGTTCGTTTGCGCAACATTGCCGATAACAAGGAATTCACGCAGAAACAACTGGCGGAAATCCTCGAGTTGCTCACATCGCTGGATAAATATGCGAACGGTCTTCGGCGCAAAGGCGGAGATTTTGAAGCTTTTCTGGAGCATCGCGACCCGGTGACGAAAGAGTTGCCAAACCACCTCGTTCTCGTTCGTGAAGGAAATCACGAATCCGTGCAGTACTTCCGCACTGAGGAGGAACTCCGCACTTTCAGTGACGCAAACCCCGATCTGAAATTGTTCGGCAACGAAAACGGAGAAGCGGCCAACGGAGAGAAGGAGAAAAAATCGACGGTGATTCGTCGGGGACGCCACGAAGAACTGTATGAAAGCAAATCCGTCGCGGAATTGCTGAAAAAAATCGAAGAAAAGGGTTTGAACGTGGAGCATTACTCCGCCCAGGACAAACCTCTTTTCGAGATGGTGGAAGGCGAAGGTGAAAAAGCGGTTGTTAAGCCACTCTTCTCCATCGCTGAAATTTTGACCAGCGTGAAGGAGGCCGGGCGCAAGGGTATTCAAATTAAACGCTTCAAGGGTCTGGGCGAAATGAATGCCAAGGAGTTGTTTGAGACCACAATGAACCCGGAAAAGCGCAAGCTGCTTCGCATTGACCTGACAGATGCGGTCGAAGCGGAGGAAATGTTTACAAAATTGATGGGGGACGAAGTCGAACCCCGCCGCAGATTCATCGAGGACAACGCCCTCAATGTGCGGAACCTAGACATCTGAAATGACGGTAACCGTGGGTGCTTAATTTTCGGCCCAGTCCTTTCCTGAAGTATGCCAGACGAACAAAATCCGAATAATCCAAACAACGATTTACCGGTTTCAAACACGCCGCTCTTTGCCCAGCACGAAAAAGTCGAGAAGATCAATGTCGCCGACGAAATCAAGAATTCGTTTCTTGATTACTCGATGTCGGTCATCATCTCGCGCGCGCTCCCCGATGTCCGCGACGGGCTGAAGCCTTCCCAAAG
>JBQCGE010000098.1:0-5757 GCA_051955955.1 Verrucomicrobiota bacterium | reverse complement strand
CTCGCGGCAGGTCTTGGCAGCGTCATTGGCCAGCCGATTCCCGACTTGAGTTTACATCTGCTCGATGAAAACCAGAATCCAGTCGCCCCTGGCGAACCCGGAGAAATTTGTGTTGGTGGCGAGGGCGTTGCAAGAGGATACCTCAACCGACTCGATTTGACGTGCGAAAGATTTATCGCGCATCCCTTCTCCGATGACCCGGAAGCTCGACTATACCGTTCAGGCGATCTTGCTCGTGCTCTGCCTAATGGCGATTATGAATATCTCGGGCGGATTGATCACCAGGTGAAAATCCACGGGTTCCGAATCGAACTTGGCGAAATCGAGAGTGTCTTAAATTCGCATGAATTGATTCGGGAAAGCGTGGTGGTGGTCGATGAACAAGCGGGAGAGAAACGCCTGATTGGATACATTGTCCCCTCGGGGAAGGCTCCTGACATTTCACAATTACGCGAATTCGTCGGCAAGCGTTTGCCGCAATATATGGTTCCAGCCCGCTTTATGGTGCTGGATAAGCTCCCACTGACTATCAATGGGAAAGTAGACCGGCGGGCATTACCCTCCATCAGCCAGGAGCGCCCGGAATTGCGCACTGAATATATTCCGCCGACGACCAACAATGAACTTACATTGGCAGCAATTTGGGAGTCCGTGCTCGGGATCGGAAAAGTTGGCATTAACGATAACTTTTTTGAACTGGGTGGAGAGTCCATTCGCAGCATCCAGGTGCTCGCAAAAGCACAGGAGAATGGAATCCGGTTTTCGCTCCAGAAGTTGTTTCAACATCCCACCATCTCGGGACTGCTGCAGAACCTGGATGATAAGGTGGATGACGAAATTGATTTAAATCCGACACCTTTTGCCCGGGTTTCAAAGCTTGACCAGGCCAAAATGCCTTCGGATGTGATCGACGCATTTCCGATCGGAAGATTGCAGAACGGGATGATTTACCACAGCGATCTCGACCTGGAGTCTGCGATTTTTCATGACGTATTTAGCTTCCGCCTGAACCTTCCATATAACGAAAAGGTTCTGAAGAATGCCATTGCTCGACTGGCAGATCGTCATGCTATTTATAGACCATCGTTTCATCCCAACGTTTTCTCGGAGCCACTCCAGTTAGTTCATCGTTCGGCACAGGTTCCATTCTCAGTTGAAGATCTGCGGAACGAAACCGAAGCAGGGCAACGAGCGAAGTTGATTCATTGGGTGGAAGTGGAAAAGAGAAATCGGTTTGACTGGAGCAAAGCTCCTTTGATGCGTTTGCACGTTCAGCTCTATTCCGAAAATGCCTTCCAATTTATTGTTAGCTTCCACCATGTGATCATGGATGGATGGAGCCTTGCGATGATGTTGACGGAGTTGTTCCAGGATTACATGGCTTTGCTCGAAAACAAGGAGTCAAATATCACCTCACCAAAGGTTACATATAGAGACTTCGTTCAATTGGAAGAACGCACAAGCCATTCTCCTGTTTCGCAAGATTACTGGAAGAGCAAGCTCGAAGGGGCCCAGGTTCATACACTGCCCCGCTGGCCACATAAGCCAGAACGGCACGGTCATGAACAAGTGCGTGGCCCGGAGATTTACTATCCGGAGAGCTTGCTGGCAAAATTACGCGAGATTGCAAAATCCACCGGGGTTCCGATCCGCACAGTTCTACTTGCCGCTCACTGCCGGGTAATGAATTTGTTGACCGGCCAGAGTGATATTATGACCGGCCTTGTGGCCAATGGCCGACCACAAACTCCGGACGGAGAACGCCTGATCGGTTTGTTCCTGAACACACTTCCATTCCGCCTGCAAGTTGAAGGGACCTGGCGCGATTTGATTCAACAGACATTTAAAGGTGAGCAGGAATTGATCCCCCACCGCCGAATGCCTCTGGCCGATATCCAACAGATGACCGGGGGTAATCCTCTCTTCGAAACGACTTTCGATTTTGTTCAATTCCATATTTACCGGGATTTGCCGGGCTATAAGGACCACACATTCCTGGAAGATCATTATTTTGAAGCCAACAACTTCAATTTCTTTGTCACGTTCATGCTGGACGCATCCGCACGGGAATTGCAGATGCACTTTGATTATAACCCTAATGAATTTAGCAAAGAGCAGATTAAAGCCATTTGTGATTATTACACCCAAACGTTAAACGCGATTGCTGCAAATCCGGATGACAGTTGCAAAGGCCTTAGTTTAATTCCACAACCGGAACTCGGTCTCATCGAATCATGGAATCAAACCGAAACCGTAATCCCCGCGTGGACGGTGCCGGAAAAGGTAAGCAAAATTGCTGCAAACACGCCGGATAAGATGGCGTGCGTTTTTAAAGATAAAGAATGGACCTACGCGCAGCTCGAAGATCATGCAAATTTAATCGCAGCGCACATTTCAGAACGGGGACTTGGGGCAAATGATTTTGTGGGGATTTATTTGAACCGCTCACTCGAGATGGTCGCCGCAACCCTGGGAGTTTTGAAGGCCGGAGCAGCTTATATCCCTCTGGATCCGAATTATCCCGCGGAAAGACTCGGTTTCATGATCAAGGATTCTGGTTTGAAATTGATTCTAACCGATTCGGCGACCTCACCGAAATTTCACGAGAATCATTCGGTTCAATACTTATCGATTAATAAACTGGGGGATAAGTTGTCGAAGTCCGAGAATATAGGTTATTCGGCGGAGAATCTGGCATACGTAATTTATACCTCAGGGTCGACTGGAACCCCCAAGGGAGTGCAAATTCCACATGGTGCGCTCACCAATTTTCTCGCTTCAATGCAGAGCCAGCCGGGGATTTCCGCCGACGACCGTTTGCTCGCGGTAACGACGCTCTCCTTTGACATTGCAGGGTTGGAGCTTTGGCTTCCACTCGTCACAGGATCAACGGTGGTGATTGCGGATAGCGAAGATGCCAAGGATCCCGCTGCCTTAAGTCGGTTAATTGAAGAACAGGAGATTACAGTTCTTCAGGCAACGCCAGTCACGTGGAATGCTCTCGTGGAATCTGGCTGGCAAGGCAAATCGGATTTGAAGGCGTTATGCGGAGGAGAAGCTCTGAACCCGGCCCTGGCCCAGGAATTGGTTTCCCGTTGTGGCGAACTTTGGAACATGTATGGGCCGACCGAGACTACCATTTGGTCTACAATTGAGAAGGTTGAGCGGGATCAGTTAGTCACCATCGGCCGACCCATTGCAAATACCGAGATTTTAATTTTGGACGCGGATTTACACCCCGTGCCTGTTGGGTCCCCGGGGGAGATTTACATTGGTGGGGCGGGTTTGGCTAAAGGCTATTTGAACCGCGCTGAGCTCACCCGCGAAAAATTCATCCCGCATCCCTTTCGCCAAAACGAGCGGCTTTATCGCACAGGCGATTTGGGCAGGTTCCTCCCGGATGGTCGGATACTTTGTCTCGGTCGCACGGATAACCAGGTGAAGATTCGTGGGTTCAGGATCGAACTGGGGGAAATTGAAGCGGCCCTGGAAGAACATGATTCGGTGTGCAAGGCAGTCGTTTCCATTCGCGAGGATGAAAGCGGAATAAATGAGCTTTTGGCCTACTGGCAACCGGTTGAAAACTCCACGACCAGTGCGGCCGAACTTAGAAAATATCTGCAGGACAGGTTACCAAACCACATGGTCCCATCCGCATGGATGGAGGTGAAGGAATTTGTCCTGACGCCGAGCGGAAAAATTGATCGCAAAAAGTTGCCGGCGTTTGTGGCGGCCGAGCAGGTTGCATCCAACGACGCGGTTCCTGAGACACCTTTTGAATTGGAAGTGGCAGATACCTGGCGATCCGTTTTGAAGGTTCCCGAAATCGGTCTGCACGATGATTTCTTTGAAGTTGGTGGTCATTCCCTCGCCGCAATGCGGATCGTTGGAAATCTGCGGTCCAAATATAATGTGGATATCACCCTCGCCCGCTTCTTCCAACAGCCTACAGTCCAGGCACTCGCTGCCCAGGTCGAGAATTTGGTCAAATCGCATTACAACTCCCAGGAACAAAATGGAGCCAGCAAAATTGTCGATATATGAGGTTTATAATTCTAGCGTTATTATTTAGTTTCGGGTCGTTCTTGCAAGCTTCCCTGGTCGATCAATCGTTCAATATCGGCTCAGGGGCAAATGGCCTTGTTGAGCAGGTTCTGCAACTGCCGAATGGAAAGATTTTGGTTTGTGGCAATTTCACCAGCTTTAACGGTGTCGATCGGGGGTATGTTGCCCGGTTGAATAATGATGGTTCAGTGGATACCAGCTTCCACGCCGCGCCGGGTTACTGGGTTCGGCACATGGTTCCAACTCCTGAGGGCAAGCTCTACATTGGCGGATATTTTACAACCGTCGCCGGGACATCGCGCAATTTGATTGCGAGACTGAATGAGGATGGATCATTGGATACTTCTTTTAATCCGGGAACAGGAGCAGAAGTTAAGATTGCTACGGCCATCGATGGTAATGTTGATCCTTTCGTGTTTTGGATGGAGTTGCAATCGGATGGCAAGCTGATAATCACGGGCAACTTCCGAAACTACAACGGTGAGTCCTCGGTCGGGCTGGCAAGGATTAACCCCGACGGTTCTCGCGATACCACTTTCAACGTTGGCTCAGGACTGGATAGTTGGGGACGGGTTATAAAGATTTTACCCAATAACCAGATACTGGTGGGTGGATGGTTCACTGCCTATAACAATCACGGGTATAATCGGCTGGTTCGAATTAATCCCGATGGCTCCGCGGATACAGGTTTTAACCCATATTTCGGTGATAAGACGGCCGTTTATTCCATAGCATTAATGCAGGATGGAAAAGTGCTTGTGTCCGGCCACTCTGAAAATCCAGAGGGACGGTTTCTTGAAGAAGTCGCTCTTTTGAACACAGATGGATCTGTCGACAGCACTTTTCCGGGTTCAACCAATGAAAAAACTGAATCCATCCTGGTCCAAAATAATGGCAAAATTGTTTTAGGAGGGTATTTCTCCAAGGTGAACGGAGCAGATCGTCAGAACATCGGGCGACTCAACAGCAACGGAACACTCGACGACACTTTTAATGCCAGCCTCAACAATTTTGTTTGGACAGTAGCCGCTGCTGATCCGGGTAAAATCCTCATTTCGGGAGGGTTTACTTCTGTCGATGGGATAGCCATGAGCGGAGTCGCACGACTGAACCTTCCAGAAGGTGCAGGATCAGATATAAGGCCCCCTCGCCTGGGTTCGCCTGATTATACTCGCGGCGCCGTCGAGGTCCGCTTGAATACAGTTCAAAATTACCAATATACGCTTCAATATTGTTCCGACGTCAGGCAGCAGAATTGGATATCACTTTCGCCAGTGCAGGGAACAGGATCAGAAATAACTTTGAGCGACCCAAATCCCCGCTCTCCCAGGATATACAGAGTAGAAGTCAAATAATCATGAGCAGCACGCCAAACTCCGCGGCGCACATCTTCGACGATACGAAATCGGCAACTCAAAATCGCAGTGCTCCCCTTACGTCTGCTCAGGAGAGTCTTTACTTCATTAATCAACTCACAGGTGGCTTTCCCGTTTACCACATGCCAATGGCATTTCGGTTAGTGGGAGATCTCGATCTGGACAGTTTCACTCATGCCCTCAATCTCATTGTGGAACGGCACGGAGCGTTGCGGACTAAAATTATTGACACCGATTCAGGCCCCATCCAGGAAATCGTTTCATCTAACGAAATAGCAATTGAGTTTTACGATTTAACCCAAATTCCTCAGCTTGA
>JBQCGE010000097.1:0-3245 GCA_051955955.1 Verrucomicrobiota bacterium | reverse complement strand
GATGCGGTCGCAATTCAGGCGGATGGGAAAATTTTGGCAGGCGGCTCACTCCGCCGGAATGGAACCAGTGCCAGTCTGCTGCGTTTTAAGCTGGATGGAACAGTCGATTCCCAATTCTCCATCCAGGTGGATGGGCCCGTGCATGCGCTGGCCATTCAGCCCGACCACAAAATTGTGGTGGGCGGATCCTTCACGAAAATCGGCGGAGTGCACCAGGCAGGCGTTGCGCGGTTGGATGAGAAATCATTTGGATTTCATTCCTCTGGAACGCAAGTGAATGGAGTATTCACAACCACCTTGCAGGCGGTTGCCGGCTTTACTTATGTGGTTGAGAGCTCGGAGGATCTGAAGAATTGGACGACTTTTGCAACGAATACGGCCACGAGTGCGGGGCTGGAAGTCGTTGATAGTTCAACCGGATCGATTCGGAAATTTTTTCGCGCAAGACTCGCGCAATGAGCGGGTACGAGGCGTTCAGGGGCGAAAGCGGATCAGTTGATCCAGTTTTTTCAAAGCTTTGCCGCTCCTGATCAGCTCGTCCGAGAACTCAAGCCCTTCAGTCAGTGACTTAACTTTTCCAGCGATAAACAAGGCTGCGGCGCTGTTCAACAGCACTGCCGAGAGTTTCGCTCCGCGTTCTTCACCAGCCAAAATACGCCTGAGGATGCGGGCGTTCTCCCGCCGATCCCCTCCACGCAGTTCTTCAAGTGAACAAGGCTGAATCCCAAAGTCGCGAGCATCCAGGATGGAATTGTGAAAGCCTTTGTCGTGATAAAATTCGGCAATTGAACTGCCTCCCAGAATTGAGAGTTCATCCAGGTGGCCATTGGGAGTGGCGCCGCTTACGACCATGACGCGCCTGGAACCGAGTTCCCGAAGCACTTCGGCGAGAGGAAGGCAAAGTTCGGGTCGGGGCACGCCAAGGAGCTGCGCGCGAGGACGCACGGGATTCAGCAGCGGCCCCAGAAAATTGAAGATGGTTCGATGTCCTCGTTCCGCACAAATTTTTCGGCACGGACCAATATGTTTGAAAGCCGGGTGATACGAAGGCGCGAAGAAAAAGGCAAAATGAACTTCGCTGAGAGACTTTGCGGCTTCCTTGGGAGTGAAAGTTGTCGGGATCCCGAGCTCATCGAGTACATCTGCACTTCCCGCCTGGGAAGTAATGGCCCGATTCCCATGCTTGGCCACCGTAACTTCGGCGGATGCGGCAACGATGGCCACGGTAGTTGAAATATTGAACGTGTTCAGCTTGTCGCCTCCTGTGCCGCAGACATCCAGGATTTCGCGCGAGGCTGTCTCGCGATCGAGTTCCGGGCGAATGGCAAGATCGCGGAGATGGGAGGCAAAGGCCGCGATTTCGGAGGCAGTTTCGCCTTTTTGTGAAAGAGCGACGAGGAAATCGGCTTTCAAATCGGCCGGAGTGCTTTCATCCACCAATGCAACCACTGCGGCCCGCACCTGTTCTTGAGTGAGGGCAGCCCGGTCTTTCAATGGCGCAATCAGCGAATGCAACACGGGCGAAAAATACTTCAACCCGCGTGAATCGTCGAGGCGCTTTGTAGTTCAGGAGCGCGGCGTCTGTGCAAAAAAACGCAGGGACCCGAAGGTACCTGCGTGTCGTGTTGGAACAGGAGGTTGGCTCAGTGTGTGAGTTGCCCTCGGATTTCGCCGCCCCCATTCGTGGTCGTGTGTATGTTCATGTAGGTAAGCTCATCGATTATTGCTCCGATTTGGTCGGGAAATGCGGTGACCGTTCCGGCGAAGCTGCCGGAAGTGCCAAATCCGCCGCCGTTCACCGGCGCGAGATTGATCATGACCGGCGCGGAACCAACAGTGGTTGACGTGCCGTGAATGTGCGCGGCAATCGCTTCCGAGGTGAGATCGGCGTAGGTGGCGTTCACAGTAAGTTGATTTCCTACCAGGAGGAAGGAGGCATGGCCCTGGCCAGCGTTTTCGATTCCTTCAGGTCGTTCCGCCGCGCCGGAGAGCTGAGCCTGGAACAGGACAGGAGCGACCTGACCACGAATTTCTCCGCTTGGGTTCGCTGCTGTGTGAATATTTACGTAAAGCTTGCCCTGGAGCAGGTAAGCGCGTTGTTGTTCGGTCAATTCCACCTTTCCGGCAAGTGCTCCTGAAGTGTTGAACCCACCATTGTTATATGGAGCGAGATTGATCAAGACGGAAGCCACTTCGCTGCTGATTGCCGGGCCATGAAAATGCGCCAGGGTTGCCGGGCCGCTCAGGCCACTGTAGGTGATATTGAACTCAAGCGTATTACCTTCCAGCGCCAGGGTTGCGCTGCCACTGGCCGAATTCGTCAGTGGAGTTGGCCTTTCCGCCAGGCCGCTCAAGGCAGCGGTGAATGGAATCGCGGAAACGCGCGGAAGAATTTGGCCGCGAATTTCACCGGTCGGATTATTACCGGTATGGACGTTCACGTAGGTCAGGCCATCAACCAGAGCGGCGAGTTCATTGTCATGCAAAGTGACTGTTCCACTCAAGGTTCCATTTGTGTCGAAGGCACCGCCGTTGAATGGAGCGAGATTGATCATTACGCCCGCGCTGGTTTCCAGGGTAGCTGGCCCGTGAATGTGCGAGAGGGTCGCGACCCCAGAAAGATTCGCATAGGCGATATTGAACGTGAGTTGGTTCCCCACGAGCATGAATGTGCCGGTACCATTTCCTTCAGTGGCGACTTCGGGGCGTTCAGCGTCCCCGCTCAGGTTCGCGCTGAAGAGCACGGGGACAATCTGGCCCCGAATCTCGCCACTTTTGTTTTGGTCCGTGTGAACATTGACGTAAGCCTTGCCCGCAAGAATATCCGCCTTTTGTTGCGGTGTGAGTTGGACAGAGCCGGAGAGGACACCTTGAGTCGAAAAGCTGCCGCCGTTGAACGGTTGGAGGTTAATTGAGACTCCAGCAGATTCCTCGGCGGTCGCAGGTGAATGGATATGGGCCAATATGGCAGGGCCGGTAAGCCCCGAGTCATGAACTTCAAAAGTGAGCGTTTTCCCTTCCAGCACAAGTGTTCCGGTGCCGAGGACAGCTGGATTTTATCGCATTGTCGACATGGCCGGAAACCGGGCCACTCCTTTTACGGTTTACATGACCTCGACAGCGGAGCGCCCGACTCCGGTGAATAATCCTGCTGGCCTCGGCACCGGAACACTGGTGCTGGAAGGGAACACGCTCACTTTTGATATTCATTACTCGGGGCTTACCGGCCCTGCCATATTGGCCCA
>JBQCGE010000096.1:0-2705 GCA_051955955.1 Verrucomicrobiota bacterium | reverse complement strand
CTTTGGGCAGGAGGGGGTTCAACGACATCCCAGCCATTGCTTTGGGATTTAATAGCGCAGCAAGTGCTGCGGTGCCGATTCCGACGGCGCTTTTGCCGAAAAATTGCCGGCGGGTAATCGCATGTAAATGAGCTTTGGAGGCGGTTCGAAACTGGCAATTCATGATCAGCTTTTCGTTATAGTTTCATCCAGGTTCAACAACACATTGGCTACCACGGTCCATGCCGCCGCTTTCGAAGCATCGACACTGCCGGCCGGCTTCTCCTCGCCAAAAGCCATCTTCTCCGCTGCGTCCCGGTCTTTTGTGTAATGCTCCAATTCGGTGTTAAACAACTCCTTTAATCGAGAACGTTCTTCCGTCCGCGGCAAACGAGAAAGGCAGGTTTGAAACGCAAAATCGAGGCACCTATCCAGCGACCCCGCATCGCAGCTCATGATTTTACGGGCGAGCGCCTGGGCTGCTTCAACATAGGCGGGGTCATTGAGTGTTGTGAGCGCCTGCAGGGGAGTGTTTGTTCTGGGGCGGCGCGCGGTGCAAAGTTCTCGACTGGGCGCATCAAACGACATGAAGGCAGGGTAGGGCGAGGTGCGTTTCCAATAGGTATACAGCCCGCGTCGATAGCGGTTGTGCCCAGTGCTCAAAACCCATTTTTCATCTCCGTATATTTGAGTCCAAATGCCATCCGGCTGATACGGGAATACGCTCGGGCCGCCAATCGTCTGGTCGAGTAATCCGCTTGAAGCGAGCGCAACGTCACGCACAGCCTCCGCATTGACCCGGAACCGCGGTCCTCGCGCATACAACTGATTCGCGGGATCCTTCTCCAAAAGCTCTGGAGTGACGTGCGAACTTTCTCGGTAAACCGCGGAACTCAGAATTAATTTATAGAGCGCCTTCACATCCCAACCACTTCCCATGAAACGCATCGCCAAAAAATCGAGCAATTCGGGGTGCGTTGGCAGGCTGCCCTGCGTCCCAAAATCTTCCTCGGTTTCCACCAGGCCATGCCCAAAAATTTGTGACCAAATACGATTTACGGTAACACGCGCGGTCAGTGGGTTTTCACGACTGACCAGCCATTGGGCCAATCCCAGCCGATTCGTTGCCTGGTCATAATGGAACACAGCTGGAAGAGCAGGGGAGACCGCGTCTCCAAGTGTTAAAAAGTTCCCCCGAATTCTCATATGTGTTTCGCGAGGTTCTTTTCGCTCAACCATCACCATCGCCTTTGGAATCGCCTTCTCCAATTTTTCCAGTGCAGTCCGGGCGCTGGCAAATTGTTCACGCGCGCTCGCGAGTTCCGGTGCGATTCCGCGATAATATTTCGCGAGTTCGGCTTTCTGCGCTTCGGTTCGATTGATCGGTGCAACAGCCAGCAGGTTCAAAATCGAAACCGGCGGCAATTCGCTGGGAATTACATGTTCTGAAGTGGTAAGCGAAATTCGAAACCGCCCCAAATTCGCCTTTGCGTATGAACTGCCATTTTTCAGTTCAAATTTGAGTGTGGCTCCACCTTCAAGATCAATCGGTTCAGCCAACTCGAACAGAACATACCGAGCCACCCGCATTTTTTCTTCGCCGGCAGAAATGGCCCAACCTGGACCCGCTTTCCCGTCGATCAAATTCATCGCGCTATGCCCGTTCTGCGTGTAATCCGCGGCAGCTCTTTTAAATACAACTGGCTTTCCAGCACCAGGCTGGTTGATCGGGCTCGCGACTGCTTGAAACTGGCTCAGCACAAAACTGCCATTTTCATGCCGGCCTAAACTCTTTTGCGGAAGGGAATCATCTGGCAAAACTTCGAGTCGAACACCGGTTATTTTCCGAAGTTTGCTGTTCCCTACGACCTCATAAGTGTCATTATCCGGATTCGCTCCGCCCAGCAACAGGCTTGAATCCTCCAGCTTCCGAATCTCCGCTCCACCCGAGGATAAAAATCCGGTTGGTTCGAACGGTACAAAATCTGAACTTTCTTCTGCAAATTTATATTCCCACGCAGCCTGTGCCTGATTCAATTCGGGCGTTTGCGTATTGAGAACGGCTTCAAGTTCCTTAACCTGCGCCTTTAACTTGGTTCGTTCCGATTCCTGTGAAGGAGAAGGGGCGCTGATTTCCGGTTCGTCGGAGTTGTTGAAATACGCGAGGAACTGGTAATACTCTTTAATTGTAAAGGGGTCATATTTATGTGTGTGACACTGCGCGCAGGCAAGGGTGCTACCGAGCCAGACCGTGGCAGTAGTGTTCACCCGGTCAACCAGCGTTTCCCATCGCGCTTCCTCCCGGTCCACACCTCCTTCGGTGTTGAACATGGTGTTGCGATGAAAACCGCTCGCAATTTTCTGGGATACCGTCGCATTCGGCAGCATGTCCCCCGCAATCTGTTCAATCGTGAACTGGTCGAATGGCATATTGCTATTGTAGGCATTGATCACCCAGTCCCGGTACAACCACATGATCCTTCCCGGATCTTTTTCATACCCATGGCTATCGGCATATCGGGCTAGATCCAGCCACACACGGGCCCGTTGCTCCCCATAATGAGGGGAGGCCAGGTAATAATTGACTGCCTCCTGCCAAAGTTCTTCCGACCCATCCTTCGTAAATTGATCCAGCTCGTTCAGCGTGGGTGGTAAACCGGTCAGGTCGAGCGCCAACCGCCTGATTAAAGTCGCACGCTCTGCTTCAGGGGCTGGCTTCAAACCTT
>JBQCGE010000095.1:0-3767 GCA_051955955.1 Verrucomicrobiota bacterium | reverse complement strand
GTCGTTGTCAGCTTATTTGTAAATCCTACCCAATTCGCCCCGGAAGAGGATTTGGCCAATTACCCCAGGGATTTGCAACACGACAAGGATCTCTGCAAGGATTCAACGGTGGATGTTCTCTTCGTGCCCGATTCGGAGCAGATGTATCCCTCCACCAACAGCACTTATAGCACCTGGGTGGTGGAGGAACAGGTCTCACGCGGCATGGAGGGCGATTCTCGTCCACACCATTTTCGCGGAGTGACAACCATTGTGGCGAAGCTGTTTAATTTGGTGTTGCCCGATGTCGCGATTTTCGGGGCCAAAGATTTCCAGCAGGCAGCAGTTATCCAGAAAATGGTTCAGGATCTGAATTTCCCGGTGAAAATTGTCGTGGCGCCTACGGTTCGCGAGAAGGACAACCTGGCGATGAGTTCGCGGAACAAGTACTTGTCCGCTGAAGAACGCGCGCAGGCTCCGATTTTGTACAAGGCGATTCAGAAGGCGAAGGAAACGTTGAAAAAGACGCCGGGTTCAGTTTGCCCCGAAAAGCTGAAAGCCGAGCTGAAGCGGATGATTGAGGAGCAACCGGCTGCCCGCGTCGATTACATCGAATTTTTTGATCCGCTCTCGCTCGAAGCGATGAAGGAGTTGCGCCCTGGATGCCACATGGCGCTCGCGGTTCGGGTTGGGAAAACGCGCTTGATTGATAATGCCCTCATTTAGTCGCGGTTTTTTCTCTCGCCCGCGTCGCTCTTGATTTAGCATGTCTGCGATGCGATTGGATCAGGCACTCGTAGAGCGGGGATTGTGTGTCAGCCGTGAACAGGCAAAAAGGGCGGTGCTCGCGGGAACGGTTCGCATCAATGACCAGCGGGCGCGCAAAGCGAGCGACGTGGTTAAGGAGGGGGATGCAATCAGCCTGGATGAACCCCAGACATTCGTCAGCCGCGGCGGGCATAAACTCGAGCATGCCTTACTGGAGTTTCAATTGGATGTTTCGGGCTTAACCGCGCTGGATTTGGGCGCATCGACGGGCGGGTTTACCGATTGTTTGTTGCAGCACGGCGCTACGCGTGTTTATGCGATCGATGTTGGGCATGGTCAGCTTGCATGGAAGTTGCGCAACGACCCGCGAATCGTGGTGATGGAAAAAACCAATGCGCGGGAATTGACTCGGGCGCACTTCCCCGCGGATTTTGAGCTGGCGGATTTGGCCGTGATCGATTGTTCCTTCATCTCACTCACCAAGCTGCTGGTGCCCGCTGTTGCTTTGTTAAAAGCTTCCGGTAGAATCATCGCGCTGGTGAAACCTCAGTTTGAAGCTGGGAAAGCTGAAGTGGACAAAGGTGAAGGAGTCATCAAGGATCCAAAAATACATGAGCGTGTTTTGAACGAAATCCGCGAATTCATCAGAACCATCCCTGGACTGGAATGGAAACAACTCACCGAATCCCCGTTGCTCGGACCGGCCGGAAATAAAGAATTTCTCTTGTTACTTGAAAAAGCGACCTGACCATTTCCACGCAATTGGACTTGTAGCCAACCCCGAAAAAACTGCGGCGGCGGAGTTAATTCGGGGCGTTGCCCGCTCCCTTTCGCGCGGCGGGAAATTGGCCATTGCTGATGAAGCAACTGCGGCAATGGCGAAATTAAAGGTCAAAACCGCGCCGGATATTACGAAGCTGGCGCGCATGGTGGATATGCTTTTCGTGTTCGGCGGCGACGGCACAATGCTCGGTGCTGCGCGTGCCGTTGCAGGGCTGCCAACTCCTATTCTCGGCATCAATATTGGCGGCTTGGGTTTTTTGACCGCAATCCAAAGCGCACGCGTGCGGGAAGAGTTGCCTAAACTCTGGTGCGGGGAATTCAACATCGAGGAGCGCGTGCTGGTGGAATGCCGCGGCCTGGAGGACGGTAAAGCGGCACAGTTCGCCTTGAACGATTTCGTGGTGAGCCGCGGTGCCACTTCGCGGTTGATCGAGTTGGAGGTCTACGTCAATGGTGAGCATCTGACCAATTACCGTTGCGACGGTTTGATCATCAGCTCCCCGACCGGATCTACGGCTTATTCCCTCGCAGCGGGTGGTGCGGTGGTGAACCCAAGCGCGGAAGTGCTGACTATTACTCCCATTTGTCCCCATACTCTCAGCAATCGTTCAGTCATCGTGCGGCTCGATTCATTGATCGAAGTGCGCGTGGTTTCGAAAAAACTCGAAATCTTCCTGACTGCGGACGGCCAGGTGCAACTCCCGCTTTCGTATGGTGACATCGTTCAGTTTCAAAAGAGCCGGCATAGCATCCACCTGGTCCGGATGGCCGATACCTCTTTCTTTAAGACCTTGCGGCAAAAATTAAACTGGAGCGGTTCCAGTATTTAATCATGGTGCGCCTCAAAGACATTGCCGCTCGCGCCGGTGTCTCCGTCATGACGGTTTCGAAAGTTTTGCGCGACGCACCGGATATTTCGCCCTCCACCAAGGCGCGAATCAAATTGCTGGCGCAGGATATGGGTTACGTGCCGGACTCACTTGCGCAGGGGTTGCGCACCCGCACGACGCACCTCATCGGCCTTGTAATTTCCGCTTCGACCAACCCGATTTTTTCACGGGCGATCCTCGCCATCGAAGAAAGCGCCTACGAGTTTGGCTATGACATTGTGCTGGCGCATTCGTTGAACGACATCGAACGAGAGGAGAGTGTGATCCGTCGGTTGTTGGCGCGGCGGGTCGATGGATTTATTATTTCACCGGTTTACCGGCTTGCGCCAACCGCACCGATTTACGAGGAACTGGCTGAATCTGGTACGCCTGTTGTTTTATTGGGGCACAAGGCGCCTTTCTGCTCGCAATTTCCAAGCGTCGAAACAGAGGACGTTCTCGCGAGCAGCCTGGCGACTCGGCACTTGATTGAATTGGGCCATAAACGGATCGCCTTTTTCGCCGGAGCCACGCACACGCCATGGTCACAGGAAAGGCTTGAGGGTTACAAACGCGCTTTGCGGGATGCTTCCATCGAGGTGGATGAATCGTTGATTTTCACTGCCGGTTCGCAAATTGAGGATGGAGAGAGGACTGTGGGTGAAATGTTCAATGAAGGGGTGAAAGCAACCGCAATCCAGGCCGCAAATGATCTCGTGGCGGTCGGGGCGATGAACCGATTGCGCCAGGAAGGGATCCGTGTCCCTGATCGAATGTCGGTCGTAGGCTTCGGCAACATTCAACTATCCGAATATTGCGCTATCCCGCTAACGACCATTCGGCAACCCAAGTTCCGTCTTGGAATCGCCGCGATGGAGAGCATTCGCAAATTACTCAAGCACGAATCCGTCGATTCCAGGCGGATCGCGGCGGATTTGATTCCGCGCCAAAGCACCGGGCAGGTCCACGAGCCTTGAGCCGCTCTATTTTCCGAAAATATCGTTCTCGCTCAATTCCGGCGCCTGCAATGTGCGCGGGATTTGTTCCAAGGGAACGGCCGGTTCGATTTCAATGCTCTCTGCCCCGGCTTGCAACTCCTTGAATTTCCTCGCACCGACAAGGACACGGGTTTCCAGCGAACCCACAGCCTTGTTATAATTCTCAACGGCGGATCCGAGGCTTTTCCCGACTTTGGTCCAATGCCCGGCCATGTCCGAAATGCGTTTGTATAAATCGCGCCCCAGCTCGCTGATTTCGCGCGCGTTGCGGGCGAGGCTTTCCTGTTTCCACCCGTAGGCAACCGCACGGAGCAGGGCGATCAATGTGGTGGGCGTGGCCAGCAGCACTTTTTCGTTTACTCCCGCCTCG
>JBQCGE010000094.1:0-4617 GCA_051955955.1 Verrucomicrobiota bacterium | reverse complement strand
CATTGATAGGTCGCTGGAATGGCGCTATCGGTCTCGGTCACCGCGGAAAAACGCGCGGATGTCCCGGCGAAAGCAGTCGCGTTCTGTGGCTGGCTCGTGAAGGTGAGCGTGGTCGGCGCAGGGATTTTTACTCCCACTTGCGAGCCGCTAATGCGAGTGTCATCGCCGCTGACCGGATCCGCTTCCTCGATCAACCGGTAAGTCGCCCCGAAATTATCTCCACCGCCGCCTTCCTGATGAATGCCTTCGAGATAATAGCTCTTTCCAGCCGTCAATTGAATGCCTTCACTAAATGGAAACGTGATGCCTCCATCCGGGCTGAAATAGTCGGATCGTTTTTGTTCGAGCGAACTTCCGCCGGAACTTCCCACCCAGTCTTCGGCTCCGCTATAAGCTGTTTCCTGCGCGATTAAACGCTTGTTGGCCGGATTTTCATCCGTGCTCAAATACAAATCAGCGCTATCGTCGGCTGAAACATAAAAAACATACCTGCCCGAGACAGCGGGAGTGAACAACGTGCTGGCGCGCTGCGCGTAATTATCCGCGAAGTCGGTCGGCATTTGGAAGCTGGGGAGGTAAGTGATCGTGGCCGGCTCTCCCGCGGTTCCAGCAGCGACGCTTGCCCGTGTTTGATTCGGATAGTATTCGCGTTTCACTTGTCCGGGGACGAATATGTCTGCCGAATAAGCAGACCAGGCGCAGCTGACCAGGAGGGCCGCTGCTATTCCCCGAATCAGGTTCCGGCCAGCGGCTCGGTTGCCGCTGGTGATTTGTCTTTGGCGTATTCCAGTTTTCTGCATAGAAGTGCTGCTCGTGTAGGCTCCACCAAGAAGTTTTACGAGTTTTAGTCATAGACTGATTTGGTAACCATTTCTCCCATGAAAGGACGACACACCCAGCCAGCGTTTTAACCGGCAAGGTTAAACTTTGCCTTTCAAACGGAACTTCCTCGGTTCTTACGGGAGATGCACCAAGAGCAACACAAACTCTAAAAATTAGCAATAGTAAGGTGACATATTTCTTTGAATTTTTTTCGAAAGGATTTCAAATATGTGGCCGAAGCCGTACGCGATGCAGAAGGAAAATTCTGAAAAACACATCAAACTCGCTGCCGGTTAGTTTGGTTGCGAACCAAAATGGCTCAGGCCGGTGGCAGGATGCCTTTCAGAATGAAATTCTAAATTGCAGCGTTCTATAGGTAACGACATCGTTCTTTGTTGAAGTCGACAGAACTTCGCAGGAAAGGAAGCGAGTAGATTGATGGATCAGGCAAACGGGGAAAAAGGCCTGCAACGAATTTGACCTGGGCTTTTTTGGGAAAGGTTGGAAGCGCTTACCTTGAACTGGTGCACCCGAAAGGAGTTGAACCTTTAACCTTCTGATCCGTAGTCAGATGCTCTATCCAATTGAGCTACGGGTGCAGCCGAAGCGGGGGATATTCTCGCACAAAAGTTTTTCGGTGCAAGTGGGAAAGCGAAAGTTCCTCGGATTCAACCAGATTCGAAGGGTAATGAAGGTTTTGATTTGGTCCTCTGAAACCTTCCCGGAAAGCAGGTAAAGGTGATTGCCCGAAACCCAGGTAACCGAGGGCAACCCTTTCACTTCACTGTAGTGCGGGTTGGTGGGTAGCGCTCCGCCCGCGATCCTGTCTTTATCAATTACGAACAGAAACAAGGTTTCCTTCTTTGGACCTTCAAAGCAGACCATCGATACGGGACTGGCCTGCCAGGACAGTTTCGCGCCTCCCAGCACCGGCGTTGATTCCAACTTTCGCGGCAAAGGGAAATCAGAAGGAGCGCCACGAGTCGCCAGATAATCGCGAACGGCTGCCGGGTTGTTTGTGCGAATGTCCATTGCATAAACCCGAAGCACTTCACTCACCATCCGGGATTGGAAACCGCTGTAGGTCCGATCTTCGCCCGGTGGACGATTCAAAAAGAAAATGACTCCCACCGCAATCAACAGAGAAGCGGCAATACTTGCGACCAGGGCAATTTTCTTCGACTTCGAAAAGTTCGGGCGAACAATTTTCCGGCTCGCGAGGATTTTCGCTTTTAAATCCTCGGGCGGCTGAATGGTCGCAAGGCGCGCATGAACGGTTTCATGGAATTTCACCTGCCCCTCAAGCCATTTACTCAAATCCGGATTACTCCGCGCTAATTCGAGCGCCTGTTGAATTTCAGGATCGTTCCCTGAATCCTGCCCGGGACGGTAAGTAGCCAGGATCGATTTGGCTTGTTCGTGAGTCATTGCACCCTCCTTGCCGCGGCAGGTTCACGCGCACTTAATAATTGTTGCAGTTGGGCGACTCCGCGGGAAATCCGCGATTTCACTGTGCCAAGTGGAATTTCCAATATCTCTGCAATTTCTGGATAGCTATAATCCTCCAGGTAATAGAGCGCGATCGCTGCCTGGAAGTTTTTTTCCAATTGGCCCATGGCATTCAACAAATTGTCACGATCAAGCGAATCCACGGAGAATGGCAGCACCTCCGGCAATTCGAATTCGGCCTCCGAAATTTCCGTTTCGGGAAAGCGGGTGATGCGCCGCCTCTTTTGGAGGTGCTCCCGATGCATGGTGGTGAAACGCCAACTTTTCACTTTCGTGCGGTCACGCATCTGGTCTCCTTTTTGGGCCCAGATGAGAAATGTTTCCTGTGTCAGGTCGCATGCATCACTTTCTGAATGGGTGAGGCTGAAGGCGAATCGATAGAGAAGGGCATAATATTGGTTCACCACGCCTTCAAAATCTTCATCGATCATACCGTTTCATCATTCATGGGAGGCACGGGGGTGCTGTTTGGTTCCATGAGCAAAGTAGCAAACCGATGAAAAGCAGCAAGCCAGGGCGGAACGGGCTGCTAAGTTCAGAATTCCGTGGCTCAAACGATTCTCAAAAATTTTTCGGAAGTCCGGGAACTGAATTCACTTTAGCGCATCTCACCTTTTGTGGGGTTAATGGTTCGCGCCGCGGTTTCGTTGTTTTTCCCGGGCGCGAACGCATTACCCGGCCCCAAATTAAGGACATTCGAAAATGAAAATCAGGAAAATAAAATTACTCTGCGCAAAACTGGCGTGCTGCCTCACGCTGGCTTTCGCCGCGGCCGATGCGCATGCCGCGACGGTGGAAATTAAGATTCAGAATTTCGCCTTTAACCCGTCCACAGCCACGATCAATGTGGGCGACACGGTTACCTGGACGCAACTGGATGCCGGGATGCAGCACACCGCCACCAGCGGAGTGGACGCCGCTCCCGATGGAAAATTCGATTCCGGTTTCCTCAGTCAAAACCAGACTTATTCCCACACCTTCACCGAAGCGGGCAACTACCCATATTTCTGCATCCCTCACTCTTCCTTCATGACCGGCACCATTATTGTGCAGCAGGCCACCGCCCAGGCTCCGGTGGTGAGCATTACTAGCCCAACCAACAACACCGTTTTGACCGCGCCCGACCAGGTCACCATCAGCGCTGATGCCACAGTGGAGGGCAGCACCATCACCATGGTGGAATTTTTTGATGGAGGAACTTTTCTCGATATGGCTCACCAGTCTCCATTCAGCGTTACGGTAAATCTCGCCACGGGAACGCATACGCTGACGGCAAAAGCAACCGCGGCAAATAATCAAACCACCACTTCCGCGGCAGTGACCGTTACGGTCAGTAGTGGTGGAACGAAAATTGACGATCCTCTCCCCTCAATCGCAAAATCGGATTTAACGGTGGACCTTCAATTAATTCTCGACGGGATGGTTTCACCGGTCGGCATGGCTGTTCCGGATGATGGCAGCGGGCGAATGTTTGTGATCGACCAGGCTGGCCTTGTTTACGTTCTGCAAAATGGTGCGAAATTGGAAACGCCTCTTCTGGATGTCCAAAGCCGCCTTGTGGCACTGCGCGCAGGTTATGACGAGCGCGGTTTGCTCGGAATGGCTGTGCACCCAAATTTTGCCGAGCATCCGTTCATCTACACTTATACTTCTGAGCCGACTGCGGGTGATGCTGATTTTCCGATCACGCCAGATGTCGGCGCTACAAACAACCACCAATCCGTCATTACGGAATGGAAGATTGATTCAGCCAACACAAATCGAATCGATCTTTCCAGCCGCCGCGAAATTCTGCGCATTGACGAACCGCAATCCAATCACAATGCGGGCACGATGCATTTCGGCCCGGACGGATTTCTTTACATGACGCTTGGTGACGGTGGCAATGCCGATGACGAAGGCTCAGGACATCTTCCCGGACAAGGAAACGCCCAGAACATTAACCGCATCCTCGGCAAAATGATCCGTATCGATGTGGACGGCCGCACATCTCCCAACGGCCAATATGGCATACCAAATGACAATCCATTCGTGGGAGTGGATGGGCTCGATGAAATTTTCGCCTACGGTTTCCGCAATCCCTATACCTGGAGCTTCGACCGCATGACTGGTGAAATTTACGTAGCCGATGTCGGTCAAAACTTTGTTGAAGAATTGGACCGCGTTTTCAAAGGCGGCAATTACGGCTGGCATATCAAGGAAGGCTCCTTCTACTTCGATCCTAATGGAACGAATGCCGGATTTGTAACTACCGTGCCAGTCACTGAGGTTCCCGTGAACCTGATC
>JBQCGE010000093.1:0-10912 GCA_051955955.1 Verrucomicrobiota bacterium | reverse complement strand
GAAGCCATGGGAAAGGGCTCGATTTGCCTAGTTCTCTCAAATCCAGACATTCTTTTAGTCTGGCTCTGGGAGATAAATGGACAATGCTGAGTAACCCATCAATAAGACCCAAATACTCGATCATATCCACGCGCCGAAATGGGGAAATATCAAAAATTTCTCTGTAGGACGTCCATAACACCCTTTGTTTTCCCATTTGGGCGAACGCAGATTGGAAGGTTTGAAAATTCCAGATTTCGAGACAACGAGAAACGTAAATTACGTTTTTTGTTTGCTGGCGTATGGAATCTGTCGCAGGAAGTGCTCTGCTTAGCTTGACCAATTGCTGTTCGTTTAGCTGCTGCATTGCGATTAATCTTTCGATTGCGTCGGAGCACATGCGTTCCCCATAGGTGTTGAGACCGTGCATGATGAGGGTGTTTTGGAGCGAGTGGCTCATGCGTAAACAGGTGACGACGTCAAATACCGCCGCTTCCGATTCGTTATTCTCAATGTGGAGGAGAGAATCCTGAATCAATAACTCCATTAGCCAGCTAAAGTGAGTTAGCGAAAATGAGTTGGTGAAGCCTTGGGAGAAGTTATTGGGGGCACGCACATCATTCGGCAGTTGAGAGGGCAACTTTTCCAATGCGGCGTTGTTTGACTGAATTATTTGCTCAAGCTTTGCTCTAGTCTCAGGAACCAAAAGTGAAATAGGCGCGGGCACGTCATCAGCACCGATCGGCATCGGCTGATTATTAACCAGATGAACCAGAGCCAAGCTCCGCTTGAGCAAGTGTAATATGTCCAGGTTTTTCGGTGGATCGGGATAGAGCCTGGCGAGATCCTGGGTTGTTACTGGTTCGCCTGCTGCCGTGATTGCAGCCAGGCGATTCGCGAGCTCAGTCTTTAACGCATCCTGGTGCCGTTTCAGGAGGACCGTGCTGATAACGACGGCGATCAGCAGCGTGGAAGGCAATGCTACCCAGAATTTCCAACTTCGCATCTTAGTTTGCCATATTTTGCGATGACTTACTGATGGGACGGTTCAAACTACAGAATAGGACGCTCCAACTGTCTGATGAATCAGCTAGTCCCTTACAAGGCGGCTTGTACGGATCTATCTGTTCAATATTTGTGCTTTCAATCTTTCTTGAGGTAACCCATTTCCTGCATCCAATTGTTGGCGAGGGTGGGCCAGTTGGCGATATTTTTGCCGACTTTGCGCAGGCCATAGCCGTGTCCGCCGGAGGGGAAGATGTGGAGTTCGGCGGAGATTTTGTCCTGCTTGAGGGCCAGGAAGTAGTAAAGGGCGTTATCGACGCGGACGGGATCATCCTCGGTCATGGCGATGAAAGCGGGTGGGGTTTGCGGGGTCACCTTGATTTCGGGAGCGAGTTTGTTGCCTTCCTTCTCAAGCGTAAGGTAGGCGGGGTAGATCAGAATGGAGAAATCGGGACGGCAACTTACCTGGTCGGCGGCATCGATGGATTCGTAATTGCGTTGCGAATAATTGTTGCTCAACGCGGCGGCGAGATGTCCGCCAGCGGAAAAGCCGAGCACGCCGATGCGCCTGGAGTCAATGCCGAGGTCATCCGCTTTTCCGCGGAGGATGCCCATGGCGCGTTGCGCATCCTGCAGGGCGGCGGCGTAGCGTTCCTGCCCCTGGCGGGCGGGGACACGGTATTTGAGCAGGACGCCGGTCACTCCGATGGAGTTGAGCCATTCACAGACTTCCGAACCTTCGAGGTCCATCGCGAGAATCTGGTAAGCGCCACCCGGGCAGACGAGCACCGCCGCGCCCGTGTTCGACTCCTTCGGCGCGGGATAAATGGTCATGGTCGGTTCGGAAACATTGCCCAGCCGGATCAGTCGCTGTCCCGCGACAAGCCCGCTTTTATCGTCGGTGGTATCGTGTTCCGGCGGGAGCTTGGCGGTTTCGCCGGGGGCGCCTTTGGGCCAGAGGGTTAGGGTATTTGTCGCGCCATGAGTGACGATTAAGGATAAGGCGAGAGCAAGGAGCGGTGTTGCAACCGGAAATTTCATGGGCCGATCAAACCTGAATTGAGCGGATGGAGCAAAGCAAAATCGTTCAACAATGCGCTTGAGATTCAGGCGGATTCTGTTCAGTTATTTGGCATGACCACCCGGATCACGAGCATAGCCTTGCTGTTGGTTGTTTTTGGTTTGGGCTGCGGCAAAGGATCGAAGAACGCGGACTCGGGAAATGCCACCGGACAAAAGGTGGAAAGCGGTTCGAGCGGCGAGAGCGCAAGCGCTGATATGCAACCGCTCTTGAACGATTTAACGCAGCAGGCCCGCAAATATGGGATGGAGCAACAGCAGGCGCCAAAGGATCTGAATGCACTTGTGGCGAAGGGATATTTAAGCACCGTTCCGCAAGCTCCGCCCGGCAAGAAGTTTGAAATTACGCGAAAGCTGGATGTGATTCTGACCGATCAATAAGGAGGCAAATGAATACCGATCCCTTTTACACAGGTTTCAAGCGGGCGTTTACATTGATTGAATTTCTGGTGGTGATTTCGATCATTGCGATCCTCGCTGGACTTCTATTACCTGCACTGAGCAAGGCAAAATCGCGCGCGCACCGCATCCAATGCACTTCGCAGATGAAGCAGCTCGGGCTCGGGTTCACGATGTTTGCCACGGATCATAATGATCAATATCCGCCCGCGGCCTATTCGACCGGGGATTATCAATATCAACTTTCGTGGGATGATTATTTGAATCGTTACATCGGTGCCAACTCGCCTGAATCTGATTTAATCTTGGGAATCTCGGGCGCTTCGGCAGGGGCGGCGAGTGTGCCGAAGATTTTGAAATGCCCGGCGGACAATATTCAGGCTGGGATTGATTATGCGCCTTACAGTTCACGCCGCACTTACGCAGTGAACTGGGCAGGGCCGCAGTTTGTGCTGACTTCCGCGACGGCGCCGCTCCCTCCGGCAAAATACGGCATCGGGATTTATTATAACCTGCGCGGCTCTGAAGGTGGAAAATTACCGAATTGGGAACCACGCGGCTATGGCTCGAGTGTGATTGAAGATCCGGCAGGGACGATTCTGCTGGTGGAGTTGCCGAACGGGCGGAATGCCGCGGGTAATGATTGGCCTTCGTTTTGCGCTGGTCCGGGGTCGGCGATTCCGGGCGGGTTGAGTTCCGATTGCGTGCAACTCAGCCGTTCCTCCTCCTTCAACAAAATCAGCTACGGCTCCGCGGCTTATGGGTTGCACGGAAACCGTTTCAATTACCTTTTTCATGACGGGCACGTCTCCATCTTGAAAGTTACGGACACAGTTGGGAGCGGCAGCACCAACTCGCCGAAAGGGATGTGGACGATGGTTTCGGGTGACTGAGGTTGCTGGCAGTTTCGGTGACAATTTGAAAGCAGGAAACGGAGTTCGCATCGCCGAAACCTGGCGCATGTTTTCTGTGTGATTGAAAAACTTGAAAACTTGAGCAAAGCGCAAAAAAAACTATTCCGCAGTGATGAAGCCAGATGGATTGCGGTGAAGGAGCGGGACCGTACCGCTGATGGGCTGTTCTTTTACGCAGTGTTGAGCACCGGCATTTATTGTCGGCCTGGATGTCCCGCACGCGGCGCTAAACGCGAAAACCTGCGCTTTTTTGAAACTGCGGCTGCGGCGGAAAGCGTTGGTTTCCGTGCGTGCAAACGTTGCAATCCAAAGGGGAGTGCATTGGATGAGAAATTGACGAGTGCGATTGCGGATGCCTGCACCTGCATTCAGGAATCGAGCGAGCCTGTGGACGTCCGGGGTCTCGCTGAGCGGGCAGGGCTGAGTGAATCGCACTTTCATCGCGCTTTCAAGCGGATCACGGGTCTTACGCCAAAAGCATTTGCGAATGCGCATCGGGCTGAGCGCGCGCGAAACATGCTTGCCAAAGGAACTCGCATCACGCAGAGCATTTATGACGCGGGGTTCAATTCGAGCAGCCGTTTTTACGAAAAATCAAATTCGATGCTGGGAATGCAGCCGAATCAATTTCAAAAAGGCGGGCAGGGGACGCGAATTCAATTTGCGGTTGGGGATTGTTCGCTGGGCAAGGTGCTGGTAGCCAGCACAGAACGGGGCGTTTGCGCGCTCTTCATGGGGAACGACGCCCGGGCATTGGAAGAGAACTTGCGCAAGCGATTTCCACGCGCTGATATCAGGGCTGGCGATGAGTCGTTCCGCACAGTTTCGGCTGAGGTGATCCGATATGTGGACGCGCCGGGGAGTCAGTGGAAGTTGCCGCTCGAATTGCGAGGCACCGCTTTTCAGCATGCCGTTTGGAAGGCGCTCCAGGAAATTCCGCCCGGCAAGACCAGTTCCTATGCTGAGGTGGCGAGGAGGATTGGGAAGCCAGCGAGCGTGCGCGCAGTGGCGCAGGCGTGTGGGGCAAACCCGGTGGCACTGGCTGTTCCGTGCCATCGTGTTCTCAGGAGCGACGGCGATATTTCAGGCTATCGATGGGGAGTGGAACGAAAGAAAGCTTTGCTGGAACGGGAAAAATTAAAGAACGCCAGCCGTTGAGCCGTGCTTCGCGAGATATTTTTGACGCCATTCCGGACGTGAAATTTTTCCGCGGGCGTTAGCCTTCAGATCGGACGTGAACCACCAAAGACGGGGGATTTGCCATGCGGGGAGTTGTTTGGACAAGGCTTGAATCAAAGCTGCGGTTTGGGCAGGGCCATTAATGCACGCGACGATTGTTTCGCCGCGACTTTCCGGGCTGGGAATACCGAAAACGACACACTCGTGAACGGAAGAATTTGCTCGTAAAAATCTTTCGACGGTTTCCGGGGCAACCTTGCGCCCTGCGACGTTGATCACATCGGAAAGTCGACCCAACAGCCGGACGGAGTCGCCGGAAAGTTGTGCGAGGTCCTGGGTAACAAATCGTCCCTGACCCAGAGCTTCGGTTGCTTCGGGCCAGTAGGAAGTGGCGACCGCATCACCCTGCACCTCCAAGGTTCCCAGTTCGTTAAGCGAAAGCCGAACGTTATCCATCGCCGTTCCCACGTAGTTTTCTTCCGTGCGGGGATGATCCAAACGGTCGAAGCCGATTCCTCCGCATTCGGAAGAGCCGTAGAAATTATGGATCTTCAGCCCGTGCTTACCAAAAGCTTCCTGTTCAATCTCGGTCGAGAGCGGTGCGCCTGCGGAAATGGCGAGCCGGGTATTCGGCGGAATGGCCTTCGATTGCAACCACGTTTTCCAAAGAGCCGGAACTGCCGGCAAGGTGATATTCGGAACGGCACTGGCGGCGTTCAACAAAATTTGCGGTAACGGCGCCGACGCGATGACCAGTGGAATTCCGTGGAGGGCGAGAGGAAGAATGAGATTCGAGAAGCCATACGAATGCGCCATGGAAATCACGGTCAGGTTCGGCCACTCAGGCCTCAAGCCCATTGTGCTGACAATGTTCCGGGCATCCGCGGCTAATTGCGAAGCGGAAAATAAAATCGATTTAGCCGAGCCGGTGGTGGCTGAGGTTAATTTCACATGGGCAGTTCCGCCAGGTAGCTCAGAGAGATCCGGGCGTGCCTGCCCCGGCTCGATTGGGCAGGTGATTTTCCCCTCCCGCCAGGCGGCGAGGGTGTGGATGACAAATTCTGGATTGTGCCCGGAAGGGAAAACAATTTTTCCTGGAGCGGAGGGAAATTGTTCCACTGCTTCGGCGAGCTTTTTGAAAGTCCATTGTCTGCCGGAAACGGTATCGAGCACGGCCAGTTCATTGGTGAACTGCCGCGCGGTTTCGAGCCAATGTTGATATAAGGTGTTTCCCTCTCGCACGATCCAAGCGTCTCTTTAATGCAGGGCGGGCCGGGAAGCCATAATAAAGATTCACGCGAACCCAACTCCCCGATGTATTGGCAGGACTTTTGGCAGGACTTTTATTCAGAAGCGAGGTGAATTAGGTTTGGGCATGAAGTTTATTTTGGCCGGGATAGTTCTTTTGAGCGGCATTTGGGTTTCGTTGGCCGAAGGGAGCGACGCGGTGAAAGGAGAAAAAATGAGAGTCCTGGCGAAGGGGGGATTCAGCACGTTTCAGGAGCCAACCACGATGGTGATAACCAATGCGGTGCAATGGGAGGAGACATGGAAGAAAAGTTCCAAGCGAGTGCCCGCGCCTGAATTGCCGGAAGTGGATTTCGAAAAGGAGTCGGTGATTTTTGTTACGCTTGGCCGCAAAAATTCCGGCGGATACGCAAGCCATGTGGAATCGGTGACTGAGAAAGACGGTAAAACAGTGGTGCAGGTCGTCACCAAATCACCTCCGAAAGGGAGCATGACCCTGCAGGCGTTGACCGCGCCGTTTGAGTTTGTGGCCGTTCCAAAAATTAAAGGCGAAGTCGCATTCCAGAGCACAGAGGAGAAGAAGAAGCAAGAGTAAGCTGTGCAATGGAGCAACTCTTTGGCATTGAAAACAGTTTGCCGCCGAATTAGGGATAAGCAGGAGAAGCATGAGTTTACCGGAAAAGTACGGGCCCTATGAGTTGCATGAACTCATCAATAGTGGAGGGATGGCTGATTTGTACCTCGCGACCAATGAGCAAAAGCAGACGCTCGCCATCCGCCGTTTGAGAGGGGCTGGGACATTCGATTTCACCACGAAAAGGCGATTCGTTCGGGGCTGCGAGATTTTAAGCCAAATCCATAATCACGAATTCGTCATTGGCTACATTGAGCATGGGAAACTAAACGGGACGCTTTACCTGGCGATGGAATATATCGAGGGGAATAATTTAAAGTTGCTCGCCGCGGATTCTGATCCGGTCCTCTCGGAGAATATCGCCACCATCCTGATCGAAAGCGCGCAGGCATTGGAGCATGTGCATGACAGCGGGTTCATCCACCTGGATTATAAGCCGGAGAATATCCTGCTCAGCCGGAATGCCAGTTTGCGCCTGATTGATTTTGACCTTTCCATCCCCAAACCGGATGCGCCGATCAAAACAAAAAACAATCCTGGCACTCCTGCTTATATGGCTCCCGAGCAGTTGCTCAGGCAGGGAATTGATCATCGCGTCGATATCTGGGCTTATGGCGTGACCGCATTTGAATTGCTGACCGGAGCGAAGCCGTTCCCAGGGGAAACCGCGGACGATATTGTCCGGCTGCAACTGGAGCGGTCCGCTTTTAAAAATCCGCGAGATTTGAATCCCGACATCCCGGCCGCGATGGAGAAAATCATCTTAAAATGCCTGGAGCAAAACCCGGACAAGCGCTACCCGTTCATGAGCGTTCTGGTGCGTGATTTGCAATCCGCGCTCTACGTTTAATCCGGTAATTAAACTTCCCAATCCGAGCAGCAAACGGAAAATCCTGTTGCGCTTTTATGGATTTTCGTTTGATTGCACCCCTGATGAACATTGTTGAGGAATTGCAGTGGCGCGGATTGGTTGCGGATTGCACGGACCTGGAGGAATTGCCGAAGAAGTTGAGCGCGGGGCCGATGGTGCTTTACGCCGGATTTGATCCGACCGCAGACAGCCTGCATGTGGGGAATCTTGTGCCGCTGATTGGCTTGCGGCGCTTTCAGTTGATGGGGCATCGCCCAATCGCCCTGGCAGGAGGGGCGACCGGGATGATTGGTGACCCGAGCGGGAGGACCAATGAACGGCAATTAATGACTCGGGAAATTCTCGACCACAATATTGCCTGTGTTAAGCAACAACTACGCAAGTTGCTCGACTTTGACACACCCGGCAATCCGGCGCGCCTCCTCGATAATGCGGACTGGACCGCGGGAGTGAGTTTCCTTGATTTCCTGCGGGATGTGGGCAAGCACTTTTCCGTGAACACGATGATTTCCAAGGAAAGCGTTCGCGCGCGAATGGAGGATCGTGAAACGGGAATCAGCTACACCGAGTTTAGTTACATGCTCCTGCAGGCCTTCGATTTTTATCATCTCAAGAAAGAACTCAATTGCGAGTTGCAGATCGGTGGCAGCGACCAGTGGGGAAACATTACCGCCGGGATTGACCTGACACGGAAAAAATTATCGGCGCATGTGTTCGGCCTCACGATGCCGCTCATCACAAATTCCGACGGGAGCAAATTCGGTAAGACGGCGGCAGGCGCAGTCTGGCTCGACCCACGCAAAACCAGTGTCTACCGTTTTTACCAGTTTTGGATTCGCACCGACGACCGCGATGTGATCGCCAGGTTGAAGTATTTCACGTTCCTGACTCGCGAGGAAATCGCTGAACTGGAAAAGCAACATCTGGCTCGTCCCGAGGAACGCGTTGCGCATAAAGCCCTGGCCAAAGCGGTGACTGATTTGATTCACGGCCCTGCCGCCACGCAGGAAGCGATTCGCGCGAGCGAAATATTATTCGGCGGTGGATTGGAAGGGATTTCGGAGGCGACCTTCAAAGATATTGTCGGCGAAGTCCCAACCAAAAAAATTGCCGCGGCAAAGTTTTCCGGCCAGGGGCTGAGTTTGATTGAATTATTGGTTGAGTCCGGTCTTGCAACTTCAAAAGGACAGGGCCGCAAGGACATTGAAGGAGGCGGGATCAATATTAACAATACCCGCGAGTCGAACATCCAACGTTTTGTCGGTTCAGGCGACCTCCTCTTTGGCAAGTACCTGTTACTGCGAAAAGGGAAGAAAAATTATTGCGCGGTGGAGGTGGAGTGAGGCTGAAAAAGGAGCCATTTACTCGCGCTTGTGGATATTCTGAACACCCATATATTTTGACTATTGAAAGCCCTGGTTGAAACAGCAAATAGACGGACCGAACGCGTTTTTTTAATTGGGGTCGAATTGAAAGGCCGCAGCAAATGGGACGTCCGGGATTCGCTTGAGGAACTTTCTGAACTCGCCTCCACCGCAGGGGCCAAGGTGGTCGGGGAGGGGACTCAAAAGATCGATGCCCCGGTTGCGGCAACCTTCATCGGTTCGGGTAAAGCAGAGGAGTTCGCTGGCTGGTGTAAAGCCCATGAGGTCGACACGGTTATTTTCGACGATGAACTGTCCCCCGCCCAAAGCCGTAACCTGGAGAAGCTTTTCGAGTGTAAAATCCTCGATCGAACCTCATTGATCCTGGATATCTTCGCGCAACGTGCCCGCACCCGGGAAGGCAAGTTGCAGGTCGAACTGGCACAATTGCAGCATTTGCTCCCGCGACTAACACGTTATTGGAGCCACTTGTCCCGGCAAAAAGGCGGTATCGGCATGCGCGGGGGTGAAGGTGAAACGCAGTTGGAAGCGGACCGACGCAAAGTGCAGGAACGCATTGACCGAATCGAGCAGGAACTGGAGGTGGTACGCCGCCAGCGAACCACTCAGCGTTACGGACGGCAACGAAGCCAATGGCCGCTGGGAAGTATTGTCGGTTATACCAACGCAGGCAAATCGACCTTGCTCAATAAATTAACCGGCGCGCAAGTTCTCGCGGAGAACAAGCTTTTTGCCACACTCGACCCGACCACTCGCCGATTGCGATTGCCGACCAACCAGAATGCCTTGCTCAGCGATACGGTGGGATTTATCCGCAAGTTGCCCCATCGTCTTGTGGAAGCCTTCAAAGCGACTTTGGAGGAAGTGGTCCAGGCCGATTTGTTGATCCATGTTGTTGATATCAGCCATCCGCAGGCCGAAGCGCAGATCGAGGCAGTGAACGAAGTGCTCAAGGAAATTGGGGCTTTCGGAAAACCGACCCTGATGGTCTTCAACAAAATCGATAAACTGGAAAGCCGCGAAACCGTGGATCGGTTTTTGCGCCAGTACCATCCGGCGGTCGCGATTTCCGCACGGAACGGCGAAGGGATGGATGAGCTTTTGCATGCGCTCGGTGCCGAGTTGCGTCCGATTCGGGATTTTCTGGAGTTATCCGTGCCACATGCCGCCTCGGATGTGATCGCGCGATTGCATAGTGTGGGACAGATTTTGGAACGCGAATATGAAGGCGAGACGGCGCGTTTCAAAGCGCGGATTCCGCCTTACCTGCATGCCGAGTTCGAGCCTTATATTGTGCAGGATTTACAGAAGCAGGAAGGGTAGGTTTAGGGTAACTCATGAATGGACTCCCTCCTCACCCTGGCGATGTTGTTCCGCCAAATTCTTTGGACGGAGATCAAATGGATGCGTCGCAAAGTGAAGGGTTGGCAAGGATTGCAGCGCGTTCGCGGCGGCAGGCGATGGATTGGAGCCTTGTTTTGGCCAGCCAGAATATTGAGCCGGTGATCAGTCCACCAACGGAAGACCAAGGATGGGGACTGTTGGTGGAACGTGGGCAGCATGAACAGGCGTTGCGCGCCATCCAACTCTATCGCCTCGAAAATCGTGGCTGGGGCTGGCGGAAGGAGTTGCCCGGTGGCGATCTGGAGATTCATTCCGGCGCGGTGCTCTGGTGCCTGGTCCTGGCTTTTTGGCATTGGGTTACCACGTTAATTATGCCCGCCTTGCATACCGCGGGACGGATGGATAGCGCCGCCGTTGTTCATGGAAGCTGGTGGCGATTGTTCACTCCCATCCTGCTGCATGCAGATCTTGCGCACCTGATGGCGAACGCGACCTTTGGAGTTTTGATCCTCGGCCTGGCAATGGCACGGTTCGGGCCAGGAGTAGCGCTTCTGGCCACGTTCATCTGCGGAGCGCTTGGTAACCTGCTCGGCATCTTTTTCTATTCGCAGCCTTACTTCGGAGTGGGCGCTTCGGGGATGATGATGGGGGCGCTTGGATTGCTTTGCGTACAATCCGCCGGTGTCTGGCCGCGCAATCGGAAAGCAGCGCGTTACGTTATGAGCGGCGTGATTGCGGGCGTGCTGCTGTTTGTGCTGTTTGGCTTGAGCGAGAGATCGGACGTGCTGGCACACCTCGGCGGTTTCCTGGGCGGTTTGTTATTTGGAACCCTGCTTTCTTTTGTGCCCGAAGGTAAATTGCAAAACCGCAAGGT
>JBQCGE010000092.1:0-4194 GCA_051955955.1 Verrucomicrobiota bacterium | reverse complement strand
GAATCGGTCGTTACTAATACCTGGTGAGGGCCCGCGTTTGTCGCTGTAATGGTGGCGCTCTGAGGCAGGACAGCACCTGCGGCTATTGCGTTTGTAACGTTCCGCTCGATATTCAAAAGAACTGAGTTATTCCGCGTATTTTTGACAAATAAGCGTTCCTTGAATGGGTTTGCAACTGGTGCGGTCCCCCGGTTGGCTGTGTTCCAGGAGATGGTATAAACATTTCCCACTGGAGCTGAAACAGCGAGGTTTTCCACGACAAGGTCAGGATACGGTGCTGCCTGGATGACAAACGAGTTTTGTGAAACAGTTATGTTATCACCTTCCAGGACGAATTCATTCACGGCATTGGCGAAGTCCGTTTGGACAATCACGTAGTAAGTGCCTGTAATGCCATCCGGTATTTTCGCGCTTTGGTTCTGAACATATTCCTGCCCGTCGTTCAGGACTCCCGTGTGAGGATAAATCCCAAGTTGAACATCATCAGAATCGCCGAGTGTCGTATTTTGGGAAATAACAACGCTGTCAGTCCACGAGGCAACTGTAGTCGAGACCGAGCCCACGTTTTTCACGGTATAATTAAAGCCAATTGTGTCGCCACTCTTGATGCTGGTTCCACTCGGTGGAGTGATGGTGGTTACTTGTAGGTTGGGGAACGCGACACTTCCCGTAGGCACGACCTGTATGTCGAGCACATAGGCGCTATCCACTCGTTGACGGAGGTCTCCGGAACGGACAGCGGCGTAATAGGTCCCGTCCTTCGTAATTCTCACTTCAGCCACGCCGTCGCCCGCGCGACCGCTTCCAGCTTCGATCAAATAACCGGAGTTCGCATCATAAAGGCTTACCTGCGGTGCGAATTGGCTGCCTGTCGGGGTGCGAGTGGCAAGGAAAACAGTGGAGCCGTTGGTCAGGGTTCCAAGATTATAGTAATCGAGTTCAACATTATTATAGATATACCCTGCTACGGTGCCGATTCGACTGTTGCCATTCGTGATCAGGTTAACAACGGTCGCATTTGCAACGGTGTTATTGCTTTCTTGTTCGAGCTGAATGGGAGAAATCGCCTGGAGCAATTTCAGGTTATACTCGCCCTGGTAATCATGATTGTAGCGCACCAGGACTGTATACATTCCGTCCTCCGGCAAAAGGATTCTTTGGGATTGTCCGAAGCCGTTATAATCGCTGTTAAAGTCATAAAGCCGACTTCCGTTCGCATTATCGATGCGCAAGTAAAGGCTCGATGCGTTCGGATTCCCTGGGATATCAATCCCTACCGTGAGGAGCGCGTTGGAATAACCCTGGAAGCTCCAATAATCGTAATCGGCGGTGCTGGTCAGATTGCCGCGCGCCGCAACGGTGTAAACTCCCGTGGGGCTCTCCAGCATGAGAAGCGGAGTTCCATTCGTCCGAACATCATTGTTCTGAGATTCGAGTGTGAATCCTGGCAAATTCTCGATGGTAAACTGGCGCAGGTAGGAAACCAGCGCATTGCCCGAACGATCTTTCAGTCCGGTCACCTTGAACTGATAATTGCCAGGCTGTAACGGTCCGTTAACAATCTGGAAACCAGTTTGCAGTCCGCTCCCATATCCTGGATTGGACAGAATATAGATAACATCGTCGGGAGTGTTAAAGAGGCCATCAGCACCCGAGGAGCGAAGATCATAATTGCTTAACGAGTTGACCGTTGAGCTTTGAAGTTCCTCTGAGAAGCTGACATTGAATCGATCAATAATTAAGGTGGAGATTGTGCCTTCACCCGGCAAATTATTGGAAGCAATCTCCGGCGATTGCGTATCGTTCAAGGAGATGTTCAGCAGGTACTGAGCGGCAATTCCTGGAGTGCCGGAAGCACTGGTAAACTTAACGTAATAGTTCCCTGCGCTCGGAATCACAAAGTCGAGATTCGTGGATCCGGCTGCATTGGCTGCCAGGGAGGTTCCGTTCGAGGAAAGGACTTCAATTTTGGGCGAAATGTCGCTTGTGCCTGGCTTTTTGAATGTTACAGAAAGCGTAGCGTTCGACGATAAATTGCCAAGGTTATAGAAATCCCCTGATCCATCACCAGCGCTGATATATCCCGCAACGGTCGCTGCCGCAAGGTTGCCTTGTTGCTGGAAGAGCACGAAGTTTGACTGGTTGATCTGATCGTTTGACTCTGCTTCGAATTGAGCGGGTTGATCAAGGAGGCTTACCCGGAACCGATACTCACCGCTGTACTGGTCGGAACGTTTGACCGAGAGGTAATAGGTTCCGCTCACTGGAAGCACCAGCGGAGAATTCTTGCTGCGGGGCGTTTGGCCATACCCGTTTCCATTCGGATAGAAGTAATCCAGACGTGTTCCTTCAGGAGTATAAATTTCGTAGAACAATTGCGAGTTGCCGGCATTGCCGGGTGTCTCGGCGGCAACTTCCAGCAGTTGGCCAGCCGTTCCGCTGAAGCTGAAATAATCCGCATCGCCACTATCCACGTTTCCTTGGCCAAAAGCGGAGCGTAATGTGCTTCCTGCTGGATTTTCTGCTAGCAACTGAGTTGCATTCCCAACCAGCACGGAAACGTTCCCATCGTTGTAATTGGCCGAGATAATATCTTTCCGGCCATCTTCATTGATATCACCAACTGCCACCGCGATTGGATTACCACCCACTGAGTAATCTGTTTCAGGGAGGAATTCGCCGTTTCCTTTGCCCTGGAAGACTGTGACACGTGATTGCCCATAGTTGGCAATCACCAGGTCAAGTTTGTTGTCCTGGTTAATATCCTCCAACGCGAGGCCGTATGGATCGGAAGTGCTCGCTGCGTAGGTTTGGAAATTATTAAATACTCCAAGGCCGTTGTTCAGGAGGACGCTGAAAGTATTGTTTCCAGCATTCAAGGCGATCAGGTCCGGATAATTGTCCGCGTTAATTTTGCCCACCACAAGAGAGCGCGAGGTGCTTCCAGTTGCGTAAAGAACCGGTGCGGCGAAAGTCCCATTGCCCGCGCCGAACAGGATCGCAACATTGCCATCCCGCCAATTTGCCGTTGCGATATCAAGGTTTCCGTCATTGTCGAAATCAGCGGCTGCAAGGTCGTAAGTGCCATCTCCTGAAGCGTAATTTACCCCGGCAGCAAAAGTTCCGTTCCCATTGCCGAGCAGGACCGTGACGTTATCGCCACTGTAATTGGCAGTGGCAAGATCGGCCTTCCCATCTTTATTGAAGTCCGCTGTGATGAGGCGATGCGGGTTGCTGGCTACAGTAAAATCGACATTGGTTTGGAAAGTTCCATCTCCATTCCCCAGGCGAATGCTTACTTTGCTTCCGCTGTAATTAGCCACCGCTATATCTTTGTAGGGATCACCGTTGAAGTCACCTAGCACAATCCCTTGCGGGTTGTTTCCTACGCTGAAGTTTGTCGGAGCACTGAATGTTCCGTCTCCCTTGCCGAGATAAACCGAAACATTATCAGACCCGCCATTGGCTGTGATTACATCGAGGTGATTATCCCCATCAATTTTGCCGACGACGAGGTCCCACGGATTGTTTCCACCGCGCGCGCTCGACAAAATAGCTCCGAATGAACCATCCGCACTCGACAGCAGCGTAGGGCTAAGGCTGACTGCTTTGTCTCGCGATTCGCGGACATAACCCGCAAGGGATGTTACCTGGAAATTGCGAATATAAGCAGCTTCAAGAGGACTTCCGGAGCGGTCCTGAATGCCTGTTTTGATCGTGAAACGATAGTTGCCGGGCTGGAGGGGCCCGTCGGTAATGATATAATTCGCCGAAAGTCCTGAGCTATACCCCAGGCATTGAACAGTATAAAACTGGTCGTCGCCGTTTCCAAATTGTCCATCGATTCCTGCACTGCGAAGTTCGTAATTCACAGCATTCGTAACGGTCGCCATGCTCATGTCTTCCGAAAATCCAATGGTGAACGCTGGATTGACGAATGTGGTGGAACTGCCTTCAACAGGCAGGTTGACCGAAGTAATGGTTGGAGGCGCCGTATCTCCCAGGTCAATATCCAGAATATACTGGGCGAATAAGCTATATGGGATTGTGTCCGCTGCTCCAGCGCCACTCCATGTGGCCCCATTAATGACGGTGCCGTTATGGGCAGAGGGACTGCGGTCAGCAATCGTGGTTCCAGAGCCTTCATCGAACTGCCAGTAACCGAGCAAACCGGGTTCGGTTCCCGCGAGCGCC
>JBQCGE010000091.1:0-9109 GCA_051955955.1 Verrucomicrobiota bacterium | reverse complement strand
ACTGAGAATCAATCCGCCGAAAAAGAGAACCTCCGTCGAAAGAAAGGTCCACATTCCGAGGGTGGCAGTTTGCTCCTGCTGTTCGAGGTCATCAAACTGCGGGGCGAGTTCGATACGCGCGTCAGCCACGGGCGACCTCCTTTTCCGGTTGGGAGGGACTGGAAGATTGGAGTGTGATTACGGGTTCGGAAGGGTTGTACATGTAGGGTCCCTCGGTCACGATGGGTGTCGCTTCGAAATTTTCCTGCGGGGGAGGGGAACTCGTTTGCCATTCGAGGCCGGTTGCGTTCCACGGGTTGGCTGATGCTTTGGGCCCATCTTTGAGGGACCAGACAAAATAGATCAGCGGGAGTAGGTAGCCGACACCGAGAATTGAGGCACCGGCGGTTGAGAGCACATGGTAAATTTGGAATTCGGGCGTGTAAGTATGGTAACGCCTTGGCATGCCGAGATAGCCCATTATGAATTGCGGGAAAAAAGTGAGGTTGAAACCAATGTACATGACGAGCGCCGCGAGTTGGCCGAGCTTTTCCGGGTATAAGCGGCCGGTGATTTTAGGCCACCAAAAATGCAGGCCACCCATAAAAGCAGTGACCATCCCGCCAACCATGATGTAATGGAAATGCGCCACGATGAAATAGGTGTCGTGCACATGAACGTCGAAGCCGAGCGACGCGATAAAGAGGCCGGTCATTCCGCCGACTGTAAATAATCCAATGAAACCGAGGGCATAAAGCATGGGAGTTTTTAAGGAGATAGAGCCTTTGTACAAGGTGGCGGTCCAATTAAAGACTTTGATCGCGGATGGGACGGCCACCAAAAAGCTAAGGAAGGAAAACACAAACCCGCCATACACCGATTGACTTGCGACAAACATGTGATGACCCCAGACGAGGAACCCGAGGATGCCAATGGTGATGCTGGCGAAGGCGACGAATTTATAGCCGAAAATTCGCTGGCGCGAAAAGCAGGGGATGATTTCGCTAATGATGCCCATGCCCGGCAGAATCATGATATAAACGGCGGGATGGGAATAAAACCAGAACATGTGCTGGAACAGGACCGGATCGCCGCCAAGAGCAGGGCTGAAAATTCCAATTTTCCAAATTTTTTCGAGAGCGAGCATCAGGAGGGTGATAGCGAGTTCAGGGGTGGCGAGCACCAGAATGATGCTGGTGGCATACATCGACCAGACGAAGAGAGGGAGGCGAAACCAGCGGAGGCCCGGGGCGCGCATTTTGTGAATGGTGACAATAAAATTGAGGCCGGTGAGGATTGAGGAAAAGCCGGCAATGAATACCCCTGCAACCATGGTGAGAAGGTTGCTGTTGGAATAGACGGTGCTGAACGGGGTGTAAAACGTCCAGCCGGTGTCAACTCCGCCGATAATGATTGAGTATAGAGAGACAATGCCGCCAATGGTAAACAAGTACCAGCTAAGCAAGTTCAGGCGGGGAAAAGCCAAATCACGCGCGCCAATCATAATGGGCAACACAAAATTCCCGAGGACTGCTGGTGCTGAAGGAATGAGGAAAAACCAGACCATCAAAACCCCGTGAAGCGTGAATAACTTATTATAAGTCTCAGACTGAACGAGGTCTCCGGCGGGAGTGAGCAATTCAATGCGCATCATGGCAGCGGCGATGCTCGCAATGACAAAGAAAATCAAAATGGAATATAAATAGAGAATGCCGATGCGCTTATGGTCAGTGGTGAAAAACCAGGATTTGGGGCCGTGCGCCGCATTCAGGTAGTTCAGTTCTTTTTCCGGTGTTACCCTGGCCCCCTGACTGCGCGTTTGAGTGATGGCGCTCATTGTTGTGGTTGGTTTAAATTTCCCCGGTTCAAAGTTTTGATGTAGGCGATCAATTCAAAGACCTGCTCTTCCGAGACCTGGCCTTTGAAGCTGGGCATTACAGGGGCATAACCGGCGGCGATTTCGGATTGCGGCAGGAGGATTGAATCATGGATATAACGGTCATCGGCACGAATGACCCTGCCGTCCTGCAATGGGACCGGCCGACCGTATAAATTCTCGAGGGGAGGCGCTTTTACTACGCTGGGGCTCATGTGGCATCCGCTGCATCCGAGGTCGCGGAAGAGTCGTTCGCCCGCTTGAATTGTGGAGCTATTGGGAGATCCGGCATTCAGCCATTTTTGATAATAATCAGGTTTCATGACGATGACGCGACCGCGCATGTGGGAATGATCCTTGCCGCAGAATTCGGCGCAGAAAATATGGTAAATGCCTGGTTTGATGGCATTGAACCACTCGGTGGTATAACGCCCCGGCACAACATCCTGTTTGATACGGAAGCCGGGAATATAGAAGGAGTGGATGACATCTTCAGAGGCCATCAGAAGCTTTACATTGCGATTTACGGGAACGTGCAGCTCATTGATTTCACGTCTGCCATTCGGATGTTGGACCTTCCACATCCACTGTTTACCGACGACATTTATGACGAGCGCATTCTCCGGAACGCGCTGAATGTCGTAATAGACTTCGGCTCCCCATGCGAAAAAAGTCATAAAAATGCCGAGAGGAATAACCGTCCATGTCACTTCCAGCAGAGTGGATGGATATTGGCGCAGGCCGCGTCGGGCGGGCTTTGCCTGGCGATATTTAAAGAGGAAATAAATAATCACCACCAGGATGCCGAGCAGCACGAGGCCGCAAACGCTCATCAGGTAATAAAACAACCCGTCCACCTTTACGGCTATGGTGGAGCCTTGCTCAGGATGAAGAGGAAATTTCATCTGGACTGGATGTGTTAGGGGTTGTTTCCGGCGGCCGGTGGGATCGAAGGCTCCTGGCTATATAAACCGTCAGCGTGGCCATGACCAAAATCGCCAACCCTCGTATGATGATCATGATTGTGGCGCTGTATTTGCCGGTTAGGGGTTGGTAAAAAAAGCAGAGCAATAGAAAATCGCTGGCGCGTGATCCGATCTTTTTTTCTTTAGCGGTTTGGATCGCCTGTTGGAGCAGAGCGGGGTTGTATTTGATCCCGAGAATGTATTGGGAGATGAGGCCGGAGGGAGTGAGAATCACAATTCCGCTCGGGTGCGCGAATTGTTTGATGCTGGGATCGTATTGGTAATTAAATCCAATGCTGGCGGCGAGCTTTGCAATATCAGGAGCTTTGCCGGTGAGGAAGTGCCACTCTTCGCCGGGGTGAAGGGAGCCATAGCGTTCGAGGTAGGTCTTTTTCTTGGCTGCAGCGAGTTGCGGTGTTTCAGAAGGGTCGATGCTGACGAAAATAATGGAGAGCTGTTTAAGATTGCCTGCATTGATTTCGCTCATGCCTTGGACGAGGCCATTCAGAACCAGATTGCAAAGCATGGGGCATTCATAATAACCCATCATGAGAATCGCTGGCTTGTCGCCAAAGTAATCACGTAAATGAACGGGAGTTCCTGCGTCATCGACAAAGGGGAGGTCGAGATCGACCTGGGAATTGAGGTTCTGTTTGAAATCGAGTTTGCGGAGAGAGTCCGGATTCAACTCACTGGCAAAACTCAAGGTGCAACTGATCAGCAGCAGGAGCAGCTTGACCCAAGTTATACTGGATGAATTGCGAATGCTCATTTGGGGGTCTCCTGTGAACGCGCGCGTTCCTGTTGCAACTGGAGTGGTGATGAATTGGTGGACGGCTGTTTGTCATCCTTACGAGTGGGCAATCCCTTTTTGAGGACCAGATCCATGGCAGCATTGATTGGAATGCGGGCAATGCCACGGTCGCGATCGACCCATCCGTAACTGTTCAACAAAGCTTCTTCGCGGCGACGAAACTGGCTGAAGTCGGCCTGCGGGGACATTTGCAATTTGGGAAAGTTCGTTGGAGGTGCCGTGAGGCTTGTTCCCTGGAATTTGGGTTGTGAGGTGGCCCAGTCGTCCAGGCGGGAAATATTATGGCTCATCTGTTTGAGAACTCCCCAAAGAAGACCGTGCATGACCACGCTGGACAAAAGAAAGAACAAAGTCAGGATGATAATAATTTTGACATTCGCATCCTTAACCTCATGACCCGGAGGGCGGTTCGGCCCAGATTTCGTTTTATATGGCTGGCTCTTATTCATCCTGCAGGAGCTCCATTTTTAAGCGCGGGTCATTTTGGGGAATAAGGTTTGCGCCCGCGAGAGAGTGAACGAAACTGGCCAACCAGATCCCGCCAATTCCGAGCAGGGCGGTGACGTCGAGCCATGAAAGTGAAAAGCCTTTTTGATAAAAGCTCGGCTGAACCAACCAAAAAACATAAAGTACATGCGACGCGAGAATTGCGACGGCAATTGCGCTGAGGATTTCGATGTGAGTTTTGAAGGCGCGAAAGAGGAGCAGGAAAAAGGGTAGGAAAAAGTTAAAGAGCGCGATCAGGCCAATGACGTATTTCCATCCACCGGCAATGCGGTGCAAATACCAGTTAATTTCGGCGGGGAGGTTGCCGGAGTAAATAATGAGTAACTGGCCAAAGCCGACGTAAGTCCAGAAAAGAACAAAAGCGAGAATCAGATTTCCGAGCTGATGGTAATGGATGGGGCGGACCCATTTGGATAAAATAGAATTGCCGCGAAATAACTTCAGGAGAATCGCGGCGAAGGCGCATGCGGCAAGCACTTCCCCAGCGAGGATGATGGCTCCGAAAACAGTCGAGTACCAATGCTGCTCGAGAGCCATGATCCAATCGATATAAGCGAAAGTGGCGGTGAGTGGAATGAGGACAATTCCCGGGCCCCTGATGTTAATTAACTTGCGGGTCGGGGTGGGGTTTTCCGTGGAATCCTGGAGCAGCGATAACTTGCGCAAGCGCCAGCTAAAGAAAATCCAGACCAGGAAATAGAAAATATTGCGAACGATGAACCAGAGCATCGACATGTAATTCCCGTAATTACCTGCGCCCTTTGAGCCGGGTGGGAGATTGGCCCAGGGGTATAAATTCTTAACCCCAAAAAATAATGGAATAAAAAGGATGGCCATCACCGGAATGGTCCACAAGCCGGCTTCAAGGAATCGTCGGATGGGATATCCCCAGCGTCCTCCAGTGAGATGATGCATCATCGTGACGGTGAAACAACCGAGAGCCAAACCGAGCCAGACGAGGTAGCCAAATAGATACGAAATAAAGAATTGTTTAGTATTAAAAAATGCGCCAATCAGACTTAGAAGAAGGCAAATGCATCCGACAATCATTGCCCGCTTGATCCAGGTTGAAGATTGAGTGCCCTGGATGATCATTGGCCGCCCTCCAGTTTCTGGCGTTGTTCGGCTGAGAGTTCCGAGAGCGCGGCATTTTGGCTTTGTTGGAGAACGCGAATGTAGGCGGCAATCGCCCATCGATCCTGCGGTTCAACACGGCTGGCATACGGATACATGACTCCATAACCGTGAGTGATGACGTCGAAGAAGTGGCCGAGGGGGGCCTTGCGGAGACGGTCGATATGAAAGGAAGGCGGATGCGGGAAGCCGCGCTGGACGATCATACCGTTCCCTTCACCGGTGCGGTCGTGGCAGACGGCGCAGTAAATATTGTATCGTTCCTGGCCACGCTTGAGCAGGTCCGCGTTGAGCGGCAGGGGAAGTTCCGTGATGTAGTTTGTGCCGATCATTCCAGTGTAAAAAGCCCGATCGAGATGAAGGTGGCCGCGGGCAACGGTGCCGGGAATTACCGGGCGGGCGGACATATTGTTGGGATAAAAGGAACTGGGTTCGAGTGGTTCATGCTTGGCTTGTTTGTACATTCCCTGGCGGCATCCGACGGTGCTGACGGCGATTAGAGCTGAAATGAAAATGGAAGCTATAAGCCTGAAACTCATTTCGGCACCTCGATCAAATTATCGGGCCTCAAGGCGGAGAGGTCGCGGCGAGTTTTGTTGAGATCAAATTTCGGGTCATCAGAGCTGATGCAAAGCATGAACTTATCGCGGGAGACAAACTCAAACTCCGGCGCATTGAAGACGGGGTGGTATGGTTGTGGAAACTTATTTAAAATAATAAATCCGAGGAAGCCGGCCAGCGAAGCGCATAATATTGTAAGTTCGAATGTAACGGGGATGTACATGGGCCAGCTATTCAAAGGTTTGCCGCCGATGTTGAGAGGGTAATCATAAGCCATCGCATACCATTGCAGAAAGTAACCACCCAGGCCCCCCATGATTCCGCCCATCAAGACGATGAAGGGAATGGCGGTAAAGCGGTGACCGAGAGAGTCGGCGAGGTCATCGACAGGGTAGGGCGTATAAGCATCGACCTTGCGATACCCTGCGCGATGAATAGCCCGGGCGGCGGCGAGCAGTTCGTCGGCATCCGAGAATTCAGCCATATATCCATGGAGTTGAGCGGGGTTCATATGAGTGTTTGCTCCTTTTTCCCGATCAGTTCGCGAACTTCCGAGATGGCGATGACCGGCAGATAACGGATGAACAACAGCAGCAGCGTGAGGAAGAGGCCGACAGTGCCAAATAATGTCAGCCAATCCCAAAGAGTGGGAATGTACATTCGCCAACTCGACGGCACGAAATCGCGGTGAAGACTGGTAACCACAATAACGAACCGCTCCACCCACATCCCTATGTTTACCGAGAGGCCGACCATAAAGAGCCAGAAGGGTGAAGTGCGAACGCGCCTGGACCAAAGCGCCTGGGGTATGACGACGTTGATCAGCATTAATATCCAGAAGATCCAGCCGTAAGGACCGAAAGCGCGGTTGAACATCATGTAACGTTCATAGATATCGCCGCTGTACCAGGCCATGAATGCTTCCATGATGTAGCCGTAGGTCACCATCCAACCGGTGGCGAGGAGAACCAGACCCATATTATTCAGATGGCGTGGTGTGATGAAGTCGTGCAGTTTATAAACGGCGCGAACGGGAATGATTATATTAATCACCATGGCGAAGCCGGAGTAGATTGCACCGGCGACGAAATAAGGCGGGAATATCGTCGAGTGCCAACCGGGAACCAGGGCAATTGCAAAATCGAACGAGACCACGCTGTGGACTGAGAGCACGAGCGGTGTTGCGAGGCCGGCGAGAAGCAGTTGCAGGCTTCGGTAGCGCTCCCACTCCATGAGGGACCCCTTCCAGCCAAGTGCAAGAATTGCGTAAGTTTTTTGCTTGAAACGAGTCGTGGCCTGGTCGCGAAGGGAAGCGAAATCGGGAATCATGCCGAGATACCAGAAAATCAGTGAAACAGTGAAATACGTGCTGACGGCAAACAGATCCCAAACCAGCGCGCTGCGAAATTGCGGCCAGACGCCCATAGTGTCGGGGTAAGGGATGAGCCAATAAAATAGCCAGGGACGGCCAAGGTGCAGCAAGGGGAACAAGCCAGCGCAGCTCACGGCGAAAATAGTTATAGCTTCAGTGAAGCGATTGATTGAAGTGCGCCACTTTTGATTGAGCAGAAACAAGATTGCGGAAATGAAGGTGCCGGCATGGCCGATTCCGATCCACCAAACGAAATTCACAATGGCGAAGCCCCAGCCGACCGGGATGTTAATGCCCCAAATTCCAACACCTTTGACGAGGAGATAACCGATGGCTACGCCGAGCATGAGGAGCAATCCGGAGGCGGGCAGAAAAGCAAGCCACCAGACCAGGGAGTTGGGATGATCCAGGGCGATTCCGCTGATTTTTCGGGTGGCGGATGCCAGTGTTTGGTTTCTGCCCAGGAGTCGAATCGGGTAGCCGAGTTCCCAGGTTTGGGAGAGTGGACCGTCCTTTAATGGTTCGGGAGATGTTTTGGGTTTATCCAAAGTATTCACGCGGGCACACCTCCTTCAGCGCCGGTTAATTGGGGATTGGGATTGGTGAGGCGGGCCGAGTAAGTTGTGCGTGGACGTGTGTTTAACTCCGCCAGCATGCCGAAGGTAAGAGGGTTGCGCTTGTAAGTATTTACGCGACTGCCGGGGTCGTTCAGGTCGCCAAAAATAATTGCTTCGGTGGGGCAAGCTTCCTGGCAGGCAGTTTTGATTTCTCCATCTTTGAGCCCGCGATTTTCTTCACGGGCGCGAATGCTGCCGAGCCGAATCCGTTGAACACAATAGGTGCATTTCTCCATTACGCCCCGAGTGCGGACGCTTACTTCAGGATTGTTTCGAAGGGCGGTGAGCGGGGTATCCTTTGAATATTGCAAAAAGTTAAAGCGGCGGACTTTGTAAGGGCAATTATTAGAACAGTAACGAGTGCCAATGCATCGATTATAAACCTGAAGGTTTAAGCCCTCATGATCGTGAACCGTGGCGTCCACCGGGCAGACATATTCGCAGGGAGCATTCTCACAATGCATGCAGGGGACGGGCTGAAACTTAATACCGGGGTGGCGATCATTGCCGGAGAAATAAGTATCGATGCGGATCCAGAGCATTTCGCGACCTTTGTTCACCTGCTCTTTGCCAACGACGGGAATATTGTTTTCAATGTTACAGGCCATAACGCAAGCGTTGCATCCAATGCAGGTGGTGAGGTCAATGGCCATTCCCCATTTGCGCCCATTATAAGGATGTTGCGATGGGTCGTATAATGTCTCGTCGATACCCGGCTTTTTGATGGTGGACTGAATTATGTCCGGATTGAGTAACCAATTTGTAAGAGTTGCCTCGCGGTAAACCTCCCGTTCTTTCACGGGGATGTTTTGATGCTTTTGCATGCTGGCGAGGAGGTGATGCCTGCCCGTTTTTGAAATAGTGAAATCGCTCAACGTCCAAAGAGCCTCGGAACTGCGAAGCGGATACGGATTAAAACCCTTGTCCTTGCCTGTGGATCCGCAAACCGTCCGACCCCAACCTAAATGCATGGTCAGTGTATAATCTGCTTGTCCGGGTGAGATTAAGACTGGGCCACTAATTGAGCTTTGTTTTGATTTGATTGTAATCACATCGCCATCCCGGAGCTTTTTTTTGGAAGCGAGGGCGGGGCTGATGAGGATGGCGTTGTCCCAGGTTAATTTCGAAATTGGCTTGGGCAATTCGAGCAACCATGGGTTATTTAAATAGCGGCCATCCCAAACCTGCGGATCGAGGCGGAAGGTGAGTTCCATCCGGCCCGGTGCAGCCTTCGGCGCACTATTTGCAATTTTTTTTAATGCGACCTGTTTCGGCGGGAGCTGA
>JBQCGE010000090.1:0-5229 GCA_051955955.1 Verrucomicrobiota bacterium | reverse complement strand
ATGTTCGCCATGTGGAATTCAGCGGGGATGGAATGCGCATCATGACATTGTCTGGGCGAGGGGCGCGCATTTGGGATGCAAAAACTGGAGAAGCGATCACGCCGATGGTTTCCCACCCGAACGTCTACACTTACACGGGATGTTTCTCGCCGGATGGCGAGGTATTCGTCACGTGCGGCAGGGATTCAATGGCGCGAGTGTGGAACACGAAAACGGGAATACAATCGGCCCCGAGCTTGCGCCATGACAACGGGGTGCAGTTTGTCACTTTTGACCAGAGCAGCAGCCGGATTGCGACGGCGAGCTTTGATCGGACGATTCGAATTTGGGATTGGAAGCGGGGCGAACCGCTGTGCCCTCCATTGAGGCATTCCACCTCGGGTATTCATGCAGTCTTCAATAAAGATGGGACTTTTCTCCTGAGTACGGATGGAGATTCAACGCGGCTCTGGGACTTTTCGGAAAGCGAACCGGTGAGCGCGACGCGGGTAAACTCGGTTGTGCGCAAATGCGGGTTTAGCGCCGATGGTTCCTGCTTTGTGTACCAAACAGAAAGTGGGGAGCTTGAAGCATGGGATTTGAGAACCATGCGGCCGAAATTGGAGACAAACATTCTCGCAGGGGGAGGTTTGCCATTGGCGAATTACGGATTCCCTCCTGCACCCATCCGGAGCAAGGACGGAAAATTCGAGGTGGATTTCTCGCTGACTTCGGCGCGGTTGAGAGAGAGCAGGAGCGGGCGCGTCCTCTCTTTGCTGCCGCATCGCGAGTATGTCCGCACCGCCGCATTTAGTGACGATGGCGAGCTTGTCGCGACGGGCAGTGGGGATAAATCTGCGCGCGTATGGGATACGCGCACGGGGCTGCCGGTCACACCGCCATTGCCGCACTTTTCCACGGCGATGTACGTTGCTTTCAGCCCTGATAAAAAGTGGCTGGTGACGATGGTGAATGCGCGAACGATTTATTTTTGGTCGATTCAACGGGATGAACGATCGTTCGACGATTTGGAGCAGCTAAGTGAAGTGCTGAATTCCAGCCGAATCAATTCAGCCGGCATGTTGGCGAAGCTGGAGAATCCTTCCGAACTGGAGGCTGCCTGGAAAAAGGTGGATGTTCGCCCTGCAGCGTCGCAGGAAATTTCCGCGACGCACGCACTGGAAGTGCAGGCTCAGAATTATTTCATGCGGGACAAGCTGAAAGAAGCTGTTCAGGCGTATGACAAAGCACTTGAGTTAGAGCCGAAGGAGAGCCACTTCTGGTTTAAGCGGGCGGAGATTTACAGTGAGCTCGGGGAGTGGACGAACGCGCTTCGAGATATTGACGAAGCGTTACGGCTGAATCAGCACGTTGCCGCTTATTGGGAAAGGCGAGGGGAAATCTTTAAAGAAATTGGGAATTCTGATTTGGCTGAAGCTGATTTGCAACGGGCGGTTGCGATGAATCCTGAATTTATCAGCGCGTGGCGGCGGATCGGCCAGATCCGTTTAACCCGTCATGACTGGGAAGGCGCATTTGGAGCGTTCAAAAAGGCGCAGTCAAGCTGGAGGCGCGTGGTGGGTCTGGATTTATTTGCCAGCAGCACGAACGCATATCAAGCGAACCAAATTGATTTAAGGCCGTTCTTTAATGCCACCCTGGATCACATCGAACGACCTGGTGACCGGGAGGGCGAGGACTTGTCCAGGTTGCCTCGGGGGAATAGTGAATTCGGCGGGACTCAATTCCAGGTTGAAGGGGCGATCCGGCTCCTCGGACGAGTCCCGCGAATAAATTGGGCCACGCTGCCGGAGCGAGTGGAAGGAATTCCAATCCGCAAACGATGCCAGAAACTCCACTTTCTTCACTCGACCATGGGTGAAGTCGGCGAAGGTGTTTTGATTGGGAAATATACGGTGCAGTATGCTGATGGTGACCGCGTTGAAATTCCGATTATTTACGGGGAACAAATGCGCGACTCATTTTTCCCAGCGGTTAAACCATTAAAAGATGCGCATTCGGCCCTCGCATTTAGCTTGACCCCTGCACAACCAAAGGCAAACCACGCCATTTATCAGACGACATGGGCCAATCCCAAACCCGACACAGAAATTGTCATGCTTGATCTTGAATCAGCGGTGGCCAGTTCCGCTCCCGTCCTGCTCGGAGTTACGCTGGAGTAACAAAGCGGTTTGGGCGCAAGGCCGCTCCCGACGCAATCATCCCGGCAAGGGCGAGAGCAGTCAGGGAGAAACCAGGTCCGGCATCCGGGATGGCAACGGAAGGAGTGCTGGTGAACTCAAGATCGTCCAACCAAAAGCCATAGCCGGGCGCATTGAAGGAAAGAACCATTCTCGAAAAGAAGTCGGGACCACCATAGCTGAAGGCGCCCTCGGAATAATCGACCAAAGTTTCGGTGTTGATATCGCCGGCGAAAATTTTCGCCGCGCTTTGGTTATAAAGTGAAATACTCGCGGCGGGGGATAAATTCTCGAAGATGCTTAACGCAATGCCAAAGGAGAGCGCGTTTTGAGGAGAGGCAAAATCGACGGTCAAGACCCCGCTCGCATCGCCTTCGAGGACGGAGCCGTGAACGTAGTTGAGCCACGGAGGGGCATCGTTGCCAAACATGGCAGCATCAGAAGCTGAACCCCCGAGGGTGAACTGGAAGGAGGCGCCATTGAAGGTCAGGCCATTGGCAGTTTGTGGGGCGCCAAGTTCATCAAAATGAATCGTGGTTGCGCGCGTTTGGGTGAGGGTCGCTGATAAGAGAAGAATTGCGCTGGTGGCAAAGGCAACTGATTGGCACTTCCGCATTGGTTTCATGATTGCTTCGGGTTGGCTTTTTCGAGTTTGTTAATTTGTATGCGTTGATTTTAGCAAGAACGGAGATTCATCCCCAAAAAGTATATTTGAAAAAAGTTTCGGTCTGTTCCAATTCCTTTGCTTAATAGAGAAGAGGAGAAGTCATATGACACCTGGAACTGATCACTCATCCTCGCTCAAAGCAGCACGCAGCATTCAACTGTTCAGATATATTTTGACGATTTTCGCGAGCGGAATGCTATTAAGCCCGGTGATTCGGGCCGCGACCACGGGGCCGCAACTCGCCACCTTTGTCTCCAATAACGTCGCCTATGCGACGGTATCGTGGCATGATGCGCAATCGAATTTGCTCACGCGCGTGGAGGTAAGCGTGGATTCCCGCGTGTGGTATTCGGATAAGGAAACAGTTCCACTCGTCCGTTCGGAACGGTCCGGCGACTTCAATCAATTGTTGTATATGGCAGTTCCTGAGTTCTACCCGAGCCAGGAACGCCTTTTCCGGCTGACATCTTCACGTCCCCGACCGGAAGCGACTACTTCCAGCGGAACCGTCGATAAAACTGAAAACGAACCCATTATCCTCAATGCGACCGATCCGGCAGGCAGTCCTGAGACGCTGAGCCGGATCATCACTGTTTTGCCTACAAAAGGAAGGCTCTTTGACGGGCCTGACATGGTCAAAGAAATCACCGCTGTAAATACAGTTGTCACCGACCCGCTTTTTCGAGTCATGCTCGTGCCGAACGATAACGCGAGCGGCGCAGATTCATTCAGTTACAAAGTTCGGCGCGGGTGGATTGAATCCTCAAGCCGGTATGTGAAGGTTTCATATTTGGGAGAGAATCATCCTCCAGTGCCCACTGCTCAAAACGTGGTGACGGATGAAGATACGCCCGTGCTTTTTCAACTCAGCGGGTACGATGCGGATGGAGATGCCATCATTCCTTACGTGCGGAGCATCCCAGTTAATGGGAGGATTTATCAGGTAGCGGAAGATGGAGCGACGCTGGGGGCGGAGATTGATGCGCCTGGCACAGAGGTTGAAAATTCGTCCTATTTCATCGCTTACGTGCCCAATCCAAATATCTTCGGGGTGCCAACGGCGGATCAATTGCGTTACGATCTGTTTGATCAAAAGAGTTTTTCTGACCGCATCACGCTGAACATTGCAATTCGGCCGGTGAACGACGCGCCGGTTGCCTATCCAGCAACGCATTATGGAGATACGACGATCTCCGTTACCGGAGTGATTCTGGACGCGTACGACATTGATAGTCCGATTTATGGGCGGGTTCTTACATTTCCGGCAAAAGGCAATCTCTACCGCAAAACTATTTCCCCGGAAAATCTCATTACACCGGAAGACCCGCATTTTGATGCCGCCGATCTTCTATATGAAAGCGATGAGCCCATCGGTGGTGACACGGTTCAATATACCTTCTCCTATCAACTTGATGATGGACAGTATACTTCGGACATCGTGACCGACACCATCATCATACGAGAGTTGAAGAAATACCCATTGCCCACAGGGACTCCCGCGAGTGTCATCGCTCATATGGGAGAGACGATCCAAATCATTCTGAACGGGGAAGATCCAGATGGGGATGAGTCGCGTTTGGTCTTTCGATTAGTGACGGCCCCGCACCTTGGGACGCTTTCATTTGAGGATGCCGCAGGCGACCGGCAGGACATATTTCGTTATCCGTTTACGATGCAGCCGAGCGATCCATCGGTTGGGTGGATTGTGTATTACACCCCTGCAAGTGAAGGGAGCGATTACGTAGAATTCACACTTCAGGACGAACAAGGCTTGTTCTATCATAATCCTGATGGGACAACGGCAATCCGCGTTAACATTGATGTTCAACCGGCGATGGCTGCTGCTTTCGCGAGTCCCAAATCTCCTTCCAGCGTCCAGATGTCAGCCGCGCCGAGATTCACTTCGAGCAGGATTACCGGAACAGGATGCATCCTCACCTTTGTTGCAGGTTCTGGAGAAAAAATCGTGTTGGAAACCTCGAATGACCTGCTCCATTGGACGGGAACTGATTCAACAATTCAGGAAGTTACTCCGGGCACCTACAACGCGATCACAGAAAACGCGGTAAACGGAAACGTCTTTTATCGTCTGAGAAGTGTGCAGCCTTAGGTTGGAGCTCCTTGGAAATGAAAAAATTAGGACATCAGATTGCACTTTCGTTTTAAATGCCAGTTCACCTACTTTAGCAGGCATGGAAAGAACCTTGTGCTCGGTGAAAGCGCGGGCAAGTAGCTGTATAATTTCAGCCTTAATTTTGTGGAATTGGGCTTTGGCGAATTCACATGGAACAGGGATTGAAGGCAACTTAAAACCGGACGCGTTCAACCATTCAAGGAGTTCGGATGCAGGATGGAAATATCAGACCAACATTGTTGAAGGCT
>JBQCGE010000089.1:0-3268 GCA_051955955.1 Verrucomicrobiota bacterium | reverse complement strand
GATTTAACGCGCGAAGAACTCACCCCTGCAAAATTGGTTTCTCCCGAGGATTTCCCGGCGCAACCCCTAACCAATGTCGCATTGATCGCGTGGAATGCTCCCATTCCCGCGGGTGTTTCCGCAAATGCGCTCCAGCAATTTGCAAACTCCGGCGGCGAGGTGGTTTTCTTCCCTGCGAGCCAGCCGGGCGCGACGTTAGAGGGTGGCTTTAATTGGGGACAGCCCGTTAATGCAAGCTCGAATGAATTGTTCAAGGTCGCGAAGTGGAACGAAATGGAAGGGCCATTCGCACGAACTGAAGAAGGCCTTGGTGTGCCTCTGCCGCAGCTCGAGGTGTTGCGTCGAGCCCCGATTGCAGGTAATGGAACCGTGCTCGCGAGTTTTGCGGATTCAGCTCCTTTCCTGGTCCGTAAGGTGGCCGGTCGCGGTGAAATTTTCTTTTGCGCGACTTCGCCCGATCCGGCCTGGTCTTCGCTCGCGGATGGTCCCGTGCTCGTGCCAATGCTCCAACGCCTGCTCGCTGCTGGCGCGCGCAGGGTGAACGCCGCGACCATGGTAAGTTGTGATGAGATTTCGCGCCGCGACGTGAGTGGTTGGACTCCGGTTTCCAATCCAGAGAACGCTGGCAAACCCGACCCGCGTATCCACGCCGGAATTTATCGGACCCGAAATAATACCGTCGCCGTAAACCGCCCTGCTGAAGAGAATAATCTGGAAAAGCTCTCCACCGACCAGGCCCGCCAGTTATTCGCGAATTTAAGTTTCCAATTTCACCAGGATCGTTCACAAGGGAGCGACCGGTTGCAGGGAGAAGTCTGGCGAATGTTCGTCTTCGGCACTTTGATCTTCTTGTTGGTTGAAGGGTTGCTTGTGCTCCCCCCGAAACATCATGACGAATCTGACTCACTGCATCCAAAAGGAAGCAGTCGTCGCGAAGCGGAGGTGGCGGCGTGAACTGGTCTTTTGGCGCATCGGCCTGGGTAATCGTTCTCGGCGTTTTGATTTTGGCGGGAGCGGCGTTCATCTCATGGCTCAACTGGACCCGGAGCGGGCGACGGAAAGCCATTGGCCGCCTTGAGATGTTGCGATTCATTCTAATTGCCTTTCTCACATTAACGCTGCTGCGGCCCGAAATCGTTCAAGTGGTCCGCAGCAAGGAACAGCCAGAAGTGGCGATTTTGGTGGACCGCAGCGGCAGCATGAAAACGCGCGATGTCGCTTCCACGAATCTGGTGAGTCGCCAGGATTGGGTGAATGGCGAGCTGGGCAAAAAATTCTGGAACCCCCTCGCTGGCAAAACACGCGTCGTTGTCGATGAATTCGGTGCGCCTCCAGCGGGAACGAATAAAACCGCAAATGCACGTTCCGGTACTGATCTAAACGAAGCACTTGAGGCACCGCTCTCTCGTGACCGAAATCTAAAGGCAGTCTTGTTATTGAGCGACGGTGATTGGAATACCGGACGGACGCCCCTCGCTGCCGCCGCCGAGTATCGCGAGCGGGATATCCCTGTCTTCACCGTCGCGGTCGGGAGTGACACATCCCTTCCGGATCTCGCGTTGGAAGTTTCCACGCCCCCTTCTTATGGTCTTTTCGGCGAGCAGATCACAATCCCATTTGTAATCAAAAGCCACTTAACCAACGAAGTTAAAACCACCCTGACGCTGAAGGATGGTTCGCGCGAAGAGACGCAAAAGGAAATTGTCATTCCGGCCAACAATCAGCTCCAGGATTCCATCCTTTGGTATCCCCGCGCAGTAGGCGATGCGCAACTCACACTGTCAATTCCGGTGCAGCCGGGTGAATCAATTGCTGAAAACAATCAGCAAACATTTCGAATTTCCGTCCGCGTGGATAAACTCAAAGTCCTGCTGGTCGATTCACTGCCACGCTGGGAGTATCGTTATTTGCGCAATGCTCTTGCTCGCGACCCCGGTGTGGAGATGCACTCAATCCTCTTTCATCCCGGAATGCAACCGGGTGGAGGTCGCAATTATCTTCCGGCTTTTCCAAATACGCGCGACGCAATCGCAAATTACGACGTGATTTTCCTCGGCGATGTCGGGATTGGCAAAGGTGAGCTGTCGGAAGAAGATGCCTCGTTGATTAAAGGCCTTGTCGAGCAGCAGGGGAGCGGCCTGGTTTTTCTTCCTGGGCGTCGTGGCCGTGAGTTGACCTTTACCAACTCCGCCCTTTCCGAATTGCTTCCGGTCGTTTTCGATTCAGCCAAGCCGAACGGTCTGCCACTGCAGAATGAAGGTGTCCTCACGTTGACTGCGATGGGCAAAGGCCATTTGCTGACGCGCTTTGAAACGGATGAAAATCTGAACGGACAGCTCTGGCAAAATCTCCCTGGTTTCTATTGGTCTGCGGGCGTTGAAAAAAGCCGACCCGGTTCCGAAGTGCTGGGAGTTCACTCCTCCCTTCGCAACGCATCGGGCCGCTTGCCACTATTGGTCATCCGCTCGGCAGGTAACGGCAAAGTGCTCTTTATGGGGACTGACAGCGCGTGGCGTTGGCGGCGCGGGGTCGAAGACAAATATCATTATCGCTTCTGGAGCCAGGTGGTCCGATGGATGGCCCATCAAAGACATTTGGCGGAGAAGGAAGGGATTCGGCTAACCTACAGTCCGGAGCGACCTTCGCCCAACGATACCGTCTATTTGCAAACCAGTGTTTTGAATCAATCCGGTTTTCCCGCAGAAGATGGGAGTGTTGCGGGAACGATTACCTCTCCATCCGGCAGAGCCGAACAGATTCAATTCACTCCCGTGGAAGGCGGTTGGGGAATGTTCAAAAGCGATTTTATTCCGCTCGAAGCCGGTGCCTACAAAATCAAACTTGAGTCCCTCAAACACGGACGGAAGTTGGAAACCGAACTGCTCGTCCATCAACCCGTCCTGGAAGAAATCGGCCGGCCAATCAACCGTGGCATCCTTGCAGATATCTCCGCTTTAACGCGTGGCGAACTCGCCGGGATCAAGGAGCTGGACAGCATCATTCAAAAAATTTCGCTCACACCCGAACCGAAACCGCTCGAGAAACGCATTCGCATCTGGAGCAGTCCGTACTGGGGCGGTTTAATCCTGTTACTCCTCACCACCTACTGGATCGGTCGCAAAGTGGCTGGAATGCTTTAACGCAAGAGCTCCTCTCATTCGGCTGATCTTCTCACGAATTCAGTAAAAGCAAACTGGTTGCTGAAATTCTATTCGGAAGAAGCGCAATCCCAATCCGTATTACCCCTGAAAGCCTTCGCTCCAATCAC
>JBQCGE010000088.1:0-4318 GCA_051955955.1 Verrucomicrobiota bacterium | reverse complement strand
CAATTGAGAACAAGAAAGGATTAGGATGTTTAAAATGTGCCTTTGATTGAGTTTAGAATTCGTAAAATTGATTTACGATTTCCGGGGCTGGAATTATGTCCAGCAAGGCAGAGGCAGGCGAGGTCACGGAATTTCTTGCGTGAATAATATCAGTATTCAGAATTTGGGAATGAAAGCACTCGTTGGAATTTTAGCGATCTCATTTTCGTGCGGGGTTTTTGGCGCGGGCGTTGGGAGCGAGATTCCCGAGCCGCTTGGAGTGCCGCATCCAGGGCCGACGAATGATGCGCCGTATGCGCCGCAGCCGATTGTGCAGGGCGGGCTTGTGATGCCGCTTTATCCCGCGGATTCGCCGCAATTAAACCAGAATAGGGTGAGCGAAGCGGAGCAGTATAATTTGAGCAAATCGGTTCCAGGACGAATCAACAGCATTGTGAATATTCACAATCCGTCGATTGAAGTTCACAAAGTGGATGGAGGGATGAACACGGGCGCGGCAGTGATCCTGGCAGCAGGTGGGGGGCATAATACTTTGAACGTCGGTTCGGAGAGCGCGGATTTTGTTCCTTACTTTTATCAGTATGGGGTGAGTACGATTATATTGCGGAACCGGCTGCGGCGGGATGGGTATAACGTGCAGAGCAATGCTGTGCATGATGCGTTCCAGGCGATCCGGCTGGTGCGCTCGCATGCGAAAGAATGGAACATTGACCCGGACAAGATCGGAATCATGGGGTTTTCAGCCGGGGCGGAATTGGCTGCGCCAGCGGCGATATTTTTCGACGAATTTGAAACGCAGAACAATTCCGGACCGCTCAAGGATGTGAGCGCGCGGCCAGATTTTGTTGCGATGATTTATCCGGGACCAAGTCCCTTCGCGAAAGGAGCGACACCGGAAATTCCGGCGAACACCCCACCCGCGTTCATTACCTGCGGCGGATCAGGAGATCGCGGCCATGCGATTTGGGCGGACGAATATTTCCGGGCAATGCTGGACGCGCGGGTGCCGAATGTGGAGATGCATATTTATGGCAATGCGCGGCATCCGGGCGAAGTAATGCCGGACGGAAGCCACATGGCGGCGGGGTTGAGCTATCGGAATGGAATTCCTTTTGGGACCTGGCAGGATCGATTTATGGATTGGTTCCGTGATCTTGGGTTTTTGCAAAAGCCAGGGGTTGAAACGCGGGCAGCGAAAGAGAACTCCGGGGCGACTAAGAAGGGTAAATAATTCCCGATTGCGCAGGGGCAACGTCACGGTTTGAATTTGAGGGTGCAGGAGAAATCAACAGTTGACGAAATCCGAGCGCGGTTCGACGCGGATGTGGATCGTTTTTCAAAGTTGGAAACGGGTCAATCCGCGACGATGGATGCGCCGTTGACGTTGGAGTTGATCGCGCAGGTTTCGGCGGCCGTTTGCCCGCGCGCGAGAACGCTTTTGGATATTGGCTGCGGCGCGGGGAATTATTCGCTGAAGCTGTTGCAAGTGCTGCCGGGACTGGAAGTGACGCTGGTGGACTTAAGCGAACCGATGTTGAAGCGGGCAATGGAACGGGTGGGGGCGGCAGGTGCGGCAAAGATCGAAACCGTCCAGGGAGATATTCGCGAGCTAGGACCTGGGACAGAACGATTTGATTTAGTCGTGGCAAGCGCGGTGTTACATCACCTGCGGACGGATGCGGAATGGGAGGCAGTGTTTACCAAAGTTTATCATTCGTTGACGATTGGCGGAGCGTTTTGGATTTCCGATTTCGTCGAGCATTCGATTCCCGGGGTGCAGCAGGTGATGTGGAAACGTTATGGGGACTATTTGACGGGATTGAAGGATGCGGATTATCGGGATCATGTGTTTGCTTATATTGAGCGGGAGGACACTCCAAGGTCAGTGATCTATCAACTGGATTTGCTGCGGAAGGTGGGTTTCAAGCGGGTGGAAATATTGCATAAGATCGCGTGTTTCGCGGCCTTTGGCGGGATTAAAAAGTAAAGTTGAGAAAGGGAGGCGAAGCGGGCGGGGCGCCCCTGAGACAGGCGGTGGGCTTGCATCCGCGTTGCGCTACATTGACTCACGAGGGGATTGTTCGTAATTTCGTCGCAAAATTGTGCTTTTCCCGAGACCCAAAGGACCGGCGGACCCGGTGCGCGTCGTCATCACCGGCTCCGGAATTATTACGGCTTACGGGGCAGGGTGGGAGGAGAATGTGGAGGGGTTTCGGACCGGGCGCGCGGCTTTTAAACCGGTGAGCATTTTCGATGTGTCTCGCCAGCGGGTGAAGAGGGCGGGAGAAGTGGATTTAGAGAGTCTGAAGTTCCCGAAGAATCGGTTGGGAGAACGGAAGCTGGGGCGACTGGAGCGGGCAGAAAAACTTTTGTTTCACGCAGCGCATGAGGCGCTGGAACAGGCAGGTTGGACTTACCACAAAGGGCTTCAAAAGGATGATACGATGGATCGTCGCATACCTGTTGTGCTTGGAACGACGAGCGGGGGCATGAGCAAAGGGGAGGATTTTTATCGAGAAGCAATTGCGCAGCCGATGAAGAATCGTTGGCAGGCGACGCGGGTGACTCATTACCTCGCGCAACGGCAGGCGATTGACCTTTGCGAAGCGTATGGATTGGGCGGGCCGATCACGATTATTGCGAATGCGTGCGCGGCGGGTGCGAACGCGGTGGGGCATGCGTGGGAACTGGTTCGTTCAGGGCAATTCAAGCAAGCGCTGGCTGGAGGTTATGATGGGCTGAGCCAGATGGTGTTCGCGGGGTTCGATGCGTTGCAGGCGCTATCGACTACGACGTGCCGTCCTTTTGATGCGACACGAGATGGGCTTGCGCTTGGAGAAGGTGCGGCAGTTTTAATGCTGGAAGATTTAAACAGTGCGCGGAAACGTGGGGCGACAATACTGGGTGAGATTGTGGGGTATGGCGCTTCGACCGATTCTCATCATTTAACGCAACCGCATCCTCAGGGGAATGCGGCGATTGAATCGATGAGCCAGGCGTGTGCCGTAGCTGGATTAAATCCTGGAGCAATCAGCTATATCAATGCGCATGGGACGGGGACTCCGTTGAATGATTCGGCTGAAGCGGCTGCGATCAATACGTGGGCGGGGGCGGAAGTTGGGAAGGTGAGGGTCAGTTCAACAAAGGCTGGAATTGGGCATTTGCTAGGCGCGGCGGGCGCGGTGGAAAGTGTGGTTTGCCTGATGGCGTTGCGGGAGCAATGGCTGCCGCCGATGCTGGCAACGGAGCGGCCTGATCCTTTGGCGCAATTTCAACTCGTAACCCAACCGACCCAGGCGAAGGAACTCAAACACCCGATTGAATATGCGTTGACGAATTCCTTCGGTTTCGGTGGAGCGAATGCCAGCCTGATTTTTCGGCGTACATCATGAGCCGGATTTACATAGATGGAGTGGGAGCAGTATCGCCTGCAGGGTGGGGAATGGAGGCGATGCGATCGGCCCTGGAGGGAACCAACGCGAGCGGGGCGATAAAACAACCTGAACCGAGTCGTCTGCCGCGACCCGGCCGCGAAAGGGGCATTGCGGGATTGCGAGTGCCACCGCCGGCATCACGGCCTAGTTACCTTGCGCATCCCCGGCTGCGGCGAAGCAGCGCAATTTCACAGTACGCAATGGGAGCGGTGAGCGAGGCAATCGCGAGCTCGAAAACGGCGATCGATTTGAAGAAAACGGGAGTGGTGGTTTGCGTTTATTCGGGATCGGTGAATTACTCGCGCCGATTTTACGATGAAACATTGAAGGATCCTTCCACTGCGAGTCCCCTGGTTTTTCCTGAAACGGTTTTCAATGCGCCCGCGAGCCACATCTCGGCCTATCTTGGCAGCAGTGCAATAAATTATACTGTAGTGGGGGATGCGGGGACGTTTCTTGTGGCGGTGGCGATGGCGGCAAATTGGATCGAAAATGGGCGGGTTGATTCGTGCATCGTGGCAGGGAGCGAGGAGGTGGATTGGCTCACGGCTGAGGCGCTTCGTTTGTTTGACCGGGAGAAGATCGCATCCGAGGGCGCAGGGGCGATTATTCTGACGCGGGAGAAGACGGGGGTTGAACTATTGCGAATCACGGATGAAAAACTTTACGCGGGGAGAGGAAAGGAACGGGCGCTTACCGAAATGCGGCAGGAACTGGGGAACATTGCGGAGGATATTTTTCTTTGTGACAGCACGGCGGGCGAGCGCGGGATTTGCGCTGCCGAAAATGCACTTTGGCAGAACTGGACGGGACCGCGGATTGCGCCGCGGCGCGCTCTCGGAGAAGGGTTGATGGCGGCGGCAGCGTGGCAATGCGCATTTGCG
>JBQCGE010000087.1:0-2996 GCA_051955955.1 Verrucomicrobiota bacterium | reverse complement strand
AGAGATGGGAGATGACTGGAACCACTCGGATGACTTGCTCGCATTTGTCTGTTATTACGTGCTGCACAAATATGCCTTCACGGATGAGCTAAGAGCCCAATACGCCCAGGCAATTCGTGACCACTGGCAATTCGAGAAAATTGAGAAGTGCCCTCTTTGGAACTTTATTTATGCGAGCACCGGAGCGAGGGATTTTGATCTCGATGGAGCGCTCTGGACCTTGCGAGGCTTCCCGCTCGATATGGTCGATTGGAGCGTCAGCAATTCTCATCGGGGCGATATTACTCGAAAGCAGCCGAATTTTCGGAACCAACAATTGGAGGAATTGCTGCCACCTTACGAACGTCGCATCACGCGTTGGAATGCGCAGCCATTTGTCCTCGATGGAGGAAGTGGCGGCACGACCGAGTTGGCAGGTGATGAATTTTTGTTGCCCTACTGGATGGGACGGTATCTGAAATTGATTTCGAAATAGGCAGCGGACACAGACCTCACACGGACCAGGAGAAGAAAATTAAGCGACGGGCTCGTTAAGGTTGAACCAGCTTACGTACGGTGGAAAAGTTATCGATGTACGTTAAAGGGTTGACGAATCGTTTGTGTGTTCAGTTCGAAGTTTCCATCCGGAAGTGTGAGGCAAGTGATCTTCCCATGATGGAATGGGAAGGTGCATTTACAATGCATCGAGAGATCATCCGCGAAACATTTGAACGGCAGTTGCGTGGCGAAGTTTTGATGCTTGTAGCGGAGGCAAATGGATTTCCCATCGGTCAGATTTGGATCGATTTCCTGAAGGCACAGCAGAGCAATTCCGGTTATCTCTGGGCCCTGCGCGTGATGGCCCCATTTCGCCGACGGGGCATTGGCCGCATGTTGATCGAAATCGCGGAGCAGATTTTAAAAGTGAGCGGCGTTGTTTTCGCGCGATTGGGCGTGGAGAGAGATAACACGCTAGCAATGGCATTGTATCAGCGTCTCGGGTACCAGAATGTTGGCACGCTGGATGAGAAGATTCGTTTCAAAGCGCCGGACGGGCATTGGCATACACAGATTTCACACGAATTCCTGATGGAAAAAGCCCTCGTATTGCCATCCAACTCCCAAAACTCCCGCGTTGCGCTGAACAAAGCGCGTGAGGAGAACGCAAATGCTGTGTTACTGGAAGGAAGTGAGGAGGCAGTTTTGCCGGCCTAGACAAACTTCGCAGGGCAGTTGAAGATGGCGACGCCGTTTGACATGGGTTGAACTCGGACGAAGTTCGATGACCTTCAGCACGCTGTTGCTGACTTAAATCAGAAATAATCAAGGAGAGGGAAAAGTAAATGAGCGACATAAAAATCCTGGGAATTGCGGGCAGCTTGCGCAAGGAATCATACAATCGTGGATTGCTGCGAGCAGCGGCACAACTTTTGCCAACAGGGGTGACCTTCGACACGTTTGATCTGAATGGAATTCCCGTTTTCAACCAGGATGATGAACAAAATCCGCCTGCAAAAGTCGTCGAATTAAAGTCAAAAATCCGCGCTGCCGACGGCATCCTTTTCGCCACGCCCGAGTATAACTACTCCATTCCAGGCGGATTGAAGAACGCCATTGATTGGGCATCCCGGCCTTACGGCGACAGCGCCTGGTTTGGGAAACCCGCCGCAATCATGGGCGCATCCGTTGGTCGAATTGGGACTGCGCGCGCCCAATATCATTTGCGGCAGACGTTCGTCTTTTTGCAGATCGATGCAATCAACCAACCCGAGGTCATGGTCGGGAATGCCGAAGACCATTTTGACGCGCAGGGAAATTTAACCCACGAGACATCGCGCAAGCTGATCAAGGAATTGTTGGAAGCGCTCGCGGGCCGCATTCGCCTCATCCGCACCGCGCGTTAACAATTCTCCGGAAGAGGCGGGATTTCAGCGACGTTCCAGAAGGTGTTTGCGAGTTCGACAATTTTGCAAAGTGGGCTGAACTCGCGCGGTTTCTGGAAATAACAATTCACCCCGAGTTGATAAGCTAGAGCCACGTCCTGTTCCTCCGCGGAAGCGGACAAGACAATTTTTGGAATCAGCGAGCACTCCGGATGCTCATGAAGCCAGCGGAGCAGATCGAATCCGCTGCACTTCGGCATTTTTAAGTCGGTGATAATCACGCGGGGGAATGGGTATGTCTCGCGGTCCTTGTATTTTCCTTCCCCCTTCAAATAGAGCATCGCGTCTTCACCGTCGGCGCTTACATGGACAGGCAGTTCTATCCCATTCTTTTTGAAGGCGCGTTGCAACAGCAGCACATCGTTCGGGTCGTCTTCAGCCAAGAGAATGATCAGCCGCGAAATGTTCATCAGGCGAGGATTTTATCGGGCGATCAACAGATGCACAATAGATGCACAAAGAAAGAGGCCGGCAACATGCCGGCCTCTCACGCTTTACCTTATCGAGCAGGTTATTTCCTGAGGCGGTAGAATTCAGCCTTTGTTCCTGCGGGAACGGTGTAACCCGTGGTCAGATCACCCTGTCCAACAGTCCCCACTGTCGTCCATGTGGCATTTGGCCCAAGCTGCGTCGTTTTCTCCAGAATGAATCCGTTCGCTGATTGTGGCCATGAGATCGTTACCTGAGTTCCAGACCTGCTGATGCTCAATGCCGGGCCGTCACCCGAGCCCTGCGTGGCCGCTGGGGTCAGCGGGTTCGTAAAGTCGACCCAGACGAAGTAGAACCCGGTGTCGGTCAGCGGGAACGTATTCGCGTCGCCAGTGTGGCGGGACTGAATTACAAAGGTTCCGTTCGTGCCAGAACCATCGTCGTTGTATTGATACGAGAGGAAGTTATTATCCGCCAGATTTGTGCTTCCGGATAGGAACGCCGCCGTCTGCAGCAGCAACACTCCGTTCGTGCCGGTTTTGCCGGGTATGGTCAGGTTATAAGTGCCGGCCGACGCTCGAGTAATATTGAATTGCCCCGAAGATTTCGTGACCGAGCCATTCGGGTTCACATAGCCGCCGATCA
>JBQCGE010000086.1:0-2900 GCA_051955955.1 Verrucomicrobiota bacterium | reverse complement strand
AGGGCCAGATGCCTGAAAAAACAGAAAGGTTACTGCGGGAACTCATCGCTATTCCGAGCGTGAACCCGGCCTTTTTGCCGCCGAACGACTCGCGCGGGGGAGAAAAAAACGTGGCGGAATTCCTCGGTGCCCAAGCGACCAAAGCAGGCCTCGATGTTGGCTGGCAAAATGTTCTTCCAGGCCGCTCAAACCTGATCGTTTCACTCAAGCCGAAAAAAGCCCTTCGGAAAATTGTCCTTGCGCCTCATCTCGATACGGTCGGAAACCCGGAGATGCCGGGTTCATGCTTCGAACCTCGAGTCCAAAATGGACGCCTGCACGGACGCGGCGCTTGCGACACGAAAGGGAGCGTTGCCGCGATGTTCACCGCGCTCTGCGAGATCGCGAAGTCTTCCCAAGTTCCGCGCGAAACCGAAATCGTTTTCGTCGGACTGGTGGATGAAGAAAATGGGCAGACCGGCTCTCGTGCCTATGCTTCGCATAAATCCGACCTCGCCATTGTCGGTGAACCGACCGAACTCAAGCTCGTCACGGCGCATAAGGGAGACCTCTGGATTAAACTGATTTGCCGCGGCAAAGCTGCTCATGGTTCCAGACCTGAACTCGGGAAGAATGCGGTTCATGAAATGGCCAAGGTGGTTGACCTGCTGGAAACCAAGTATGCCAGACTTCTTCGGCGGAAAAAGCATCGATTGCTTGGATCACCGACGATTAATGTAGGAGCGATTCGAGGAGGGACTCAACCGAACATCGTTCCTGACTACTGCGAAACTGAAATCGATCGGCGCACGATTCCCGGCGAAAAGGATCCCGCCGTCCTTAAGGAAATGCTCCAACTCATCGAAGAAGCAGGACTCCATGTGGAACTTGTGAATTCCAAAGCGCAACCGTGCATGCCACTTGAAACCAGCAGCGCGCCATTCATTGAAGACCTGCTCCAAGTGATTGGAGATGAAAAACCGGTCGGGGTGGATTATTTTTGTGATGCGGCAATTCTTGGGGCCGGAGGTACTCCATCCGTGGTGTTCGGGCCCGGAAATATTGCCCAGGCTCACACTGCCGATGAATGGATCAGTATCGGCTCGCTTGAAGCTGGCACCGCCATTCTCGCCCGGTTTTTACGATCCCTGCCCTGATTCATCCATGCGCGTAGCGTTTTTGACTCATGAGCCCTTTTATCCTCCAAGCGGCGGGGGGTCGGCAGAAGCCGTGTATCTCGTGGAGGAAATGGTCCACAGGAAATGGGAGGTGCATGTCTTCTGCCCTGAAATTCCAAATGCAAATGAAGTTCAGCGCCAGTTTGGAATCACCCTGCATCCGTTCACCGCGTGGCAAATGGGGCGTTATACCAAACTGCGGAACTTTAAATACCTCCTTTACCCGTTTTTTCTGAAACGGCTGGTCGGACAGGAATGGGCAAAAACCCCTTTCGATCTCGTCTTTTCACAACATGCGATTGCCTCAGTCACCGCAGGCATGCTCAAGAAATCGCGAGGCGTTCCGGTGATCATGAACTTCCTGGATTACCTCACTGCATTCATGGAGACCTGGCCGGTCTGGCTTGCCCCTCCCCCGCTCCTTTCGATTCTCAAAAATTTCGAGCTGCGGATGCCGTTGCGCTATCATGTGGATGGAGTCTTGACGGTTTCCGATACCCTGGCTGATTTGGTCGCCTCACGGGGTTTTCCAAAAGAAAAAATTCTGCCGATCTACTACGGGTTTGACGCTGAACTTTTTCCCTATCGCGAACCTCGCGTATGGGACCAATCCCGCCCTCCGATTATAGTCATGCATGGTTCGCTTGATCACCATCACTTGCGCGAAATCGGCCTCTCTGCAATGCAGCATGTCACTGCCAAAATTCCCTCCACGGTCTGGCGGTTTGTGGGGCATCCAACAGATGCTCTCAAAGCCTTTCTTCGACAGCAGAAGGAACGCATCCCAAAGGCAAAGGTGGAGTGCACTGGATTTGTCCCCTATCGCGAAGTGTCGGCCCACCTGCAAAGCGCAGATCTTGGAATGGTGCCTTACGAAGAATCCACCGGGACCCATTGCGCTTTCGTTGCGAAGATTGTCGAATACCTTGCGACCGGGTTGCCCGTGGTAAGCACCAGCATTAAAAGCGCGAGCACCTATTTTGCGAATGAGCCGACGGTAAAGTTCGCTGGCTTTGATGGAATACGCTTTGGTGAAGCCATTCTCGAATCCCTGTTTCATCCCATACCCAAACTCGCTGATGCAAGTCGCGCTGCGAGCGAGCGCGTTCGCACTGAACTCGACTGGAGAGCGATCAGCAAGCGCGCAGTAAATTTTGCCGAACTGCGAGCCGGAAAAACACGCCATGACCGCTGAAACGAAAAGCACCTTCTTCAAACAAAGCGGCTGGCTGGTCGTCACCAACCTGGTTGCGGGCGTATTCCTGATGGGAGTCATCACACTGCTCAGCCGTCTCATTCCGCAGGATAAACTGGATGAACTCGGCATTTACTTTGCGCTGCTCCGGTTTTTTACCGTTGTGGCGATTCCCGCCGCTGGATTGCAGGTGATCTTTGCGCGTGAAAGCGCCGCTGCAGTTTCGGAAAGCCAGCAAAGACAACTGCGCGTTGACCTGGCACATGTTTCACGCGGCATCCTCACACTCTGGCTGCTCATGGTGGTGATTTGCGCATGGAAAAGGGATTATCTGGAAACGGCATTCAAGCTATCCGGTTCCACTGCAATCTGGATCACGCTCGGATTGGTTCTTACGCAACTTTTCCTTCCATTGCTCCAGGGATTGCTTCAGGGCGTGCATAATTTTTTTATGCTGGGCTGCTCCGTGCTGCTTAATGGAGTGGGCCGTTTTATTGGAATCCTCCTTGTCGTCGTATTGTTTCAACGCAATGCGATTGGAGCGCTGA
>JBQCGE010000085.1:0-5687 GCA_051955955.1 Verrucomicrobiota bacterium | reverse complement strand
TTTCTCGCTGATGCATTCGCGCGAGGAGGTGCGCCCAAAGTGCGCGTGGCAAATTTTCACGTCGAACACGGGGCATGTGCTAGTACTAATCCCCGTAAAAGCCGCGTGTTAATTTATCCTCCAACCGTTTCTTCTCAAGGGGATCGTCCGTTTCAAGCATGCTTTCAGCGATAACCATCAAATCTTCAGCCGGGAGCTGGCGACTTCGTGCGAGTTCAACCGCAAACTGCACCACTCGCGATTGTTCATCCCGAGGCAGCAACTTAATATCTTCAATGATTTGCTCTGCCGTCATACTTGAACTCACAAAGCTTGGCCCAACCGCGCCTTTTCTCAAGTCCATTTTTCAATCACGCTATTTCGCCTGGAACGTCTCTGAGCCGTTACGCCTCATTTAACTTTCTTATTACTCTCCTCTTTGGGTTCTCAGCGGTTAACCTGTTACCATTGTTGACACACCATGAGTAACCTACTACACCATTTTCATGATCACGATCAACACTTCGTGGTCGCTCGGCCTGACTCCGAACAAAAGCCTCGAACTCCTCGATCCTTCTTTTCCGAGTCACTCCAGTGACCCATCCTTCTCGCACACCCACACTCGAACTGCGCAGTCCTGCTGTCGCCTTGCGGGCAAATGGAATGATATGGAAAATTCCACTAAATCCCCCCGTAATTCCACAGATTCCACTAAAAATTTTCGAAACAGAGGTGAAATACTCGGGCAACTCGCGCTTATCATTGGTCCCATGGACCCGGTGCCCAACCGGAAGATTGGTCGCTCCCGCCCAAGGCGCTTAAAAAGAAAACATTGAATAGAACTGCGGCTCCCTTCATCTTTCTTTCATGCCTTTTGCTGAATCGTGTTTCAAATTATCCAGGCTTGTGCCTGCACTTCTGACGGCAGTGGGAATGATCTACAGCGCCGAGGCTCAGAATGCCTTTAGCGCCACGGGAACCCCTGCCAGTAACCTGAAAATCGCCAAAGATTTTAAAGCGGACCTGATTTATACGGTGCCTAAGGACCAGGAGGGTTCGTGGGTTGCCATGTGCGTCGATCCCAAGGGACGGCTGATTGTCTCGGATCAATACGGGAAGCTCTATCGGTTGACCCTTCCGCCGGTCGATTCCACTGCTGCGCCCAAGATCGAAACAATTGACCTCAAGATCGGTTGCGCACAGGGACTCCTTTACGCTTTCGACAGTTTATATGTGATGGTGAACGAGGAGCGCTACGAAGGTCGCGGGCTTTACCGCGTCCGCGATACGAACGGCGATGACCAGTTCGACGAGGTGAAGTTGCTTCGAAAGTTGGTCGGCGGCGGCGAACATGGTCCTCATGCGATTGTTCTTTCGCCAGACAAGAAATCGATCCACGTCGTCATCGGCGACCAGACTGCCCTGACCGAAGTGGACAGTTCGCGCGTCCCTTTTGATTGGAGCGAGGATCACCTGATCAAGCGCCTCTCCGACGGAAATGGGTTCATGAAGGGTGTGCTCGCGCCTGGCGGCTGGATTGCCAAAGTCGATCCCGATGGCAAAAACTGGGAATTGATCTGCACCGGGTTCCGCAACGAGTACGACGCCGCTTTCAATCATGAAGGCGAGCTTTTCACCTACGATGCCGACATGGAATGGGATTTGAACACCCCGTGGTATCGTCCCACGCGCATTTGCCATGCGATCAGCGGCGCGGAATTTGGCTGGCGCAACGGTGCGGGTAAGTGGCCTGAATATTACATCGATTCATTTGGACCGGTGAAGAATGTCGGCCCCGGTTCACCCACTGGTGTGACCTTTGGTTATGGCACAAAGTTTCCAGCCAAATATCAGGAAGCGCTTTACGCCTGCGATTGGAGTTTTGGAAAGTTGTATGCGGTTCACTTGAAGCCTGAAGGTTCGAGCTATACAGGCGAATTGGAGGAATTCATCACTGGCCAACCACTCGCGCTGACCGACGTGGTCGTAAACCAAAAGGATGGCGCGCTTTATTTCACGGTCGGCGGTCGCCGCACCCAATCGGCTCTTTACCGCGTGACTTACACCGGGTCGGAATCAACCGCTCCCGCGAAGGCCGACAAGAAGAATCTCAAGCAACGCGAAACCCGCCGCAAACTTGAAGCTTTCCACGGCCATAAAGATGCCGATGCGGTGAAGACGGCGTGGCCTTATCTCGATGATGAAGATCGCGCGATTCGTTTCGCTGCGCGCATAGCCATTGAATGGCAGGATGCTTCCGAATGGCGTGAGAAAGCGCTTTCGGAAAAGAATCCGCGCGCCGCAATTGCCAGCCTCGTCGCGCTCAGCCGCGTCAGCAGCAAGGATGAGTTCCACCGCAAAGCCTCCGATCCGAAGCCTGACATGGAGTTGCAAAAGCGCATCCTCTCGGCGCTCGATCGCATTAAATGGAACAAGCTTTCCGAGCAGGACAAGCTCGATTTGCTCCGCGCCTACACGCTCGCTTTTACCCGCTTTGGCACACCGGACAACGCTACTCGCGAACATTTGATCGCAAAGTTTGATCCACATTTCCCTGCAAAGAGCCGTGAATTGAAGGCCGAACTCGCACCGATGCTCGTTTACCTGGAAGCGCCGAGCGCAGCCACGAAGTTGATGGCTGTGCTTCGCACCGCGCCGACACAGGAAGAACAAATGGATATGGCCCGCGCGCTCCGCGTCCTCAAGACCGGCTGGACTCAACCGTTGCGGGCAGAGTATTTCCGCTGGTTCCTGAAAGCCGCGAACTTCAAGGGAGGCGCGAGCCTTGCAGGCTTCCTCCGCGACATTAAGGCCGATGCCGTGAGCACTTTGAGCGATTCCGAAAAGGTGGCGCTGAAGGAAGTGCTCGAAGCCAAGCCGGAAATTAAATCACCGCTCCAGGCGATCACCTCCCGTGATCTGGTCAAGGAATACACCGTGGCGGACGCAGCTCCAATGGTGGAACGCGGCTTGAAAGGTAAACGGAACTTCGAACGCGGACACGCCCTCTTCGGTGAAGCGGGTTGCGCCTCCTGCCATCGCTTCAATAGCGAAGGTGCCGCTGTCGGGCCTGACCTCACCAACCTCGCGGGCCGTTTCAGCGCGCGCGACGTGCTCGAATCAATCATTGAGCCGAGCAAGGAAATCAGCGATCAATACGGCGCCATTGTCATCAAGAAGAAGGATGGCGATGTGATCGTTGGCCGCGTTGGCAATCTCAATGGTGACAACCTGATGGTGCTCGAAAATATGTTCGCGCCCAATGATTTCACCAACGTTCCCCGCTCGAAAATCGCATCCATCGAGCCGAGCAAAGTTTCGATGATGCCTGAGGGGTTGTTGAATTATTTCAAGGAAGACGAAATCCAGGACCTCGTCGCCTACCTGCTCTCGCGCGGCGATCCCAAGGCCAAATTCTACCGCTAAAACGCGGTAGTCTTCAGATTCCTTTTCAGATCAAACTCCCCAGGCCAGCGCCTGGGGAGTTTTGTTTTCGGATGAACGCAGCCGACGAGTGACTGTCTAATGATAGTAGCGCGGCCCTTTTTGCTTTGCTGTTCCACCGATAGTTTTCTTGTTCAGAAGCGATTTGATATCGCCAACGAAAGATCGCACATCTTTCTCGGTGGTGTCCCATGAGCACATGAGGCGGGAGCCGCCGCTGCCGATGAAGGTGTAGAACATCCAGCCGCGGTCCCAGAGGCCGTGGATGACATTCCCCGGCATTTCGGCGAAAACGGAGTTTGCCTGGCGCGGAAAAAGGAGGCGGACTTCGGAGATTTGGCCCAACTCATCCCCCAGCAGTTGCGCCATGGCGTTGGCGTGGCGTGCATGTTTGAGCCAGGCACCGTCCTGGAGCATCCCGACCCATGCGGCGGAGAGAAAGCGCATTTTCGAGGCGAGCTGGCCGGCTTGCTTGCAGCGATAGGCAAACTCCGATGCGAGTTGTTTATTGAAAAATACCACCGCGTCGCCCACATGCGTGCCGTTTTTGGTGCCGCCAAAACAGAATACATCGACACCGACTTTCCATGACGTTTCGGACGCGGGGAGATCCAGTGTCGCGACCGCATTCGCAAATCGCGCGCCATCCATGTGCAACCGTAGCCCGAGCGATTTGCATTTTTTGCCAATGGCATTCAGCTCATCGATTCCGTAAACCGTCCCGACCTCCGTTGCGGTTGTGACACTCACGGCGCGTGGTTTGGGGAAGTGGAGATCGTTGCGGCGCTTCACTTCCCTTTCTATATCCTGCGGCTGAATTTTTCCGTTGGTATGCGGGAGCAACAAAACTTTCGTGCCATTCGAAAAGAACTCAGGAGCGCCGCATTCGTCGGTCTCCACATGCGCAATCTCCGAGCAGAGAATGCTGTGGTAGGACTGGCAAAGGGACGCAAGCGCCAGGGAATTTGCAGCGGTGCCATTGAAAACAAAAAAGACCTCGCAATCGCGCTCGAAAACTTCGCGAATCAAATCCGAAGCGCGCGCGGTCCAAACATCATCGCCGTAGCTTCGGGCGTGACCGCGATTTGCCTCCTCAAGCGCTTTGCATGCTTCCGGGCAAATGCCGGAGTAATTGTCACTGGCGAAATGCCTGCGGAGCGATTCAGATTTCATGGAGGTTAAATTGCCAAAAAGGGTTTGGCCAAGGCGAGCATTTACAAGGGGGCAGCAGAATTTGAGAAGGTTGTGAGCAAGTGACCTTTTGCTTCAACTTCGCCATAAATCCAGATCGCATTTTAATGAATCCAGAAGCCGAGCATCTGCGGCGGGGAATTCTACTGATGATAATTGCTGAGGCGTAATCCAGGCCAGCGCCTGGCATTGGTGCGGGACAGGTTCGCCGCTCAGCCATGCGCATTTAAAAAAACGCAAATGGACGGTCTTTTCCGGATAACTGTGAGTAATCTCTTCGACTTGTTTGCCGACCTCGACTGTGATCCCGAGTTCCTCCATCAACTCGCGTTTGAGGCATTGTTCAAAGCTCTCGCCCTGCTCCACTTTACCGCCGGGGAACTCCCATAAGCCGCCTAAATGGCCGTGGAAATAACGTTGGGTGATCAGCAGTTTGCCTTCGTGGAACACAAGGCCCGCCGCGACATCGATCACCTTTCCCGCAGACGATTCGCTCACCTGCCGATGCTCTTGTAAATCCAGCCGAGCGCTTCGAGCTCTTTCGGGTCAAACATATTTCGACCGTCAAACATGATCGGGCAGGTCATGACTTTGCGAGCGCGCTCAAGATCGAGTTTTTTGAAGACGGGCCATTCGGTCGCAATTACGAGAGCATCGCAACCATCCGGCACCATGTTCATTTCGGGAACGTATGTGGCATTTGGAAGAACGGCTTTTGCTTTCTCCATTGCCTTGGGATCGAACACGCGCAGCTTTGCGCCCTCTTTTTCCAGGCGCTGGCAAAGATCGATCGCCGGAGACATGCGAACGTCATCCGTGTTTTGTTTAAACGCGAGCCCAAGCACACCGATCGTTTTGTCTTTTAAAACCCAGAGCGTATCGGTGATCTTCTTGAGGAACCGTTCCATCTGGAAGGCATTGATTTTCTGCACTTCCTTGAGCAATCCAAAATCATATCCAAGCTGCTCGGAAATTTTGATGAAAGCGCTCAAATCCTTGGGAAAACAGCTACCGCCGAAACCGAGCGAAGCATCGAGAAAGCGGCGGCCAATGCGTTCATCCATTCCCATGCC
>JBQCGE010000084.1:0-5042 GCA_051955955.1 Verrucomicrobiota bacterium | reverse complement strand
GATTCTTGACCTTGCCTTTAAAGATGCTGCCTACGAGGCGTTCGTCGGAGGTGCGTTCAATCGTGAACTCCTCAAGCTTGCCATCCTCCAGGACTGCGACGCGGGTCTCGAGTGATTCAGCATTGATGATGACTTCCTTGTGGACCCGCTTGATCGGCTTGATCAGTCGCTGAACTTTTTTGATGACTTTGTTCGCAGCCACCCGGATTGATTCCACAAGCCCTTGCGGGTTTTCGGGAACGTGAACGGGCGTGAACTCCTCATTCACTTCAGCGGGAGTTTCGAGGTTCGGCTCGCGGAATTCTTTTTTGTAAGCCGGCGCTTCGGAAGTCTCCGGGGCAGGGGCGGGGAGGCCTTCCGGAGGCAAACCGGCGGCGCGATTCTCCGCCTGCTCGATCTCGTGGGTGTGTCGCCCGGTATCAAACACCTCTTCACTGGCGGATTGTTCCGAAATGGCATCTGTCCTTGCCTGGGCTGCCTTGGGCGAACCGATTCCGCCAGTTGGTCTGAAGCGCATGGGCCCCTTCCTCCGGCGGGAGAAATTTCGGTCACTCATACTTAATACGATCGTCGATAGATATAAACGTTTTGCAAAACACCTATCGCGATCAACGAGCAAAGCACTGAAGTTCCGCCGTAACTTAGCAGCGGCAGTGGAATACCCGTCACAGGCATCAAGCGAATGTTCATTCCGATATTGATGTATACATGACTAAAAAGCATGGTGACGACACCCACGGCCAATAATTTCCCCAGGCGATCGCGAGCCTGGGAGGCAATTTTGATTCCGCTGAATAAAACGACGGAATACAAAACGATGACCATCACACAGCCTAAAAAACCTTTCTCCTCGGCAATCACAGAGAAGATAAAGTCGTTGTGAGCTACAGCTCTTGGCAGATATCCCAACGCATTTTGCGTTCCCTGCCTCCAGCCTTTGCCGGTCAGTCCACCTGATCCGACTGAAATAAGCGCCTGCTCGATGTTGTAGCTCTTTTCCTTCTGAATCCTTCGAGCACGCTGTTTCTCCGCCTCGGTTGCGCCTTGCGGAGCAAAGTCTTGTCCAAAATAAACCAGCAATCGTTGCTTCTGGTACTCCTCGAGCTTCACCTGCCATTGGGGCGGCGCGAATAGCACATCCACAAGAAGCAGTACGACGAGGAGCAGCACACCACCCAAAAACCGGAAGATAAATTTTAACGGGACCCCCGCGATAAACATCATGACCAACCCAATTGGAAACAACACCAGCGCTGAACCGAGGTCCGGTTCCTTCAGGATTAAGACGAATGGCAACGCGGTTAGCGCGAGCGATTTCACGAATAGCACCGGGTCTCTCAATTCGTCCCGCGGTCTGCTGAGATAACTCGCCTGCATGAAGATAAAGGCCAGCTTGCAGAACTCTGAGGGTTGGAATTGGAAGAATCCAAGGTCGATCCACCGCTTGGCGCCGTATCGGGAAGTTCCAAAGAGAACCACCATCACCAGTGCAATAATCGCAAGCCAATAGCCGATGGTGGCGAAACGGGAAAGTGTGTCGTAGGGAATAAAGCAGATTCCAGCGGCGACGATGATTCCAAGGCCGTACGAGATCACTTGCTTGATCCAGTAGGTGCTGTCTGGATCGCTGGAGGTCGAGGCGCTGAAAATAAAGGCGGCTCCGACCAGCATGAGGCCGAAGAGTGCGGCTATCAGGAGCCAGTCAATCTTCGGCTCCTTGTGCGCCATTTGCGGGGTGTTCATCGGGTCACCTCCGCCATTTTCTTCAAGCGTCCCTGCTCCTGTTTTTGGATGGCTTTGTAAACTTCCTTTGCCTTGGGTGCGCAAGTGCCGCCGCCCGAACTGCCGCTCTCCACCATCACCACTACTGCATAGCGGGGATTATTAAACGGAGCGAATGAGACGAACCAGGTGATATGGTCCATGTGGCCACGCACCCGGATCTGCGCCGTGCCCGTTTTGCCGCAAATCCCCATTCCCGGAATGAAGGCCGCCGTGCCAGTGCCTCCTTCTTCCTCCACGTCGGCCAACATAGCCTTGCGAACCAACTCAAGGTTCGCGGGGTTCACATGGACGTCCCGGATCAATTCCGCCGCAGGGAGGTTTTCGACTTCATTGCTCAACTGATCTTCGATTTGTTTTACAAGGCGTGGTTTATATAACTTCCCGCCATTCGCAATCACTGAGGTCATGGAAGCCATTTGCACGGGAGTTACCAAAATTTCACCCTGCCCAATGCAGAGGTTTGCGGTGTCACCATCCATCCAGCGTGAGCCATCCTGCTTCACGAGTTGATTTGCCTTCGGGAAATAACCGGGCCGTTCGAGGGAGGGTTGGACCACGCCGGTTTTGTCTCCGAGGTTGAAGCGGTCGCCCATTTCCACAATTTTCTCAGGGCCGACTTTCAAGCCATACTCGATAAAATAGGAGTTGCAGGAATGCTTGAAGGCATCCTTGAAGTCATACTCTCCTGGCGGTGCGGTATCCCGAATTTTCCTGCGGCCTAGCGTATAAACCCCGGGATTATAGAACACATCGTCCGGTGACATGATGTGATTCTCAAAACAAGCCAGGCCAACAATGATCTTGAAGATTGAGCCGGGATTGTAAGCACCCTGTAGCGCGCGATTGTATTGCGGAGTAAGATTCTCATCGTTCAATCGCTTCCAATCGTTGCTCGAAAAATCGCGGGGGCGCACAAACATATTAGGGTCGTAATCCGGCGCTGAAGCCATGGCGAGGAGATCCCCGTTCCGCACATCCATCACCACGATTGCGCCGCGGGTGTCGGGGCCGGAAGCGGCAAGTGCTTTTTCGGAAGCTTTTTGCAAATCAAGATCCAGGGTGAGCACCACGTTTTTGCCCGGATCTGAAGCGACCCATGTTTGCTCGTTCTGACGGTAACCAATGTTATTGACGAGAATGGCCTTGGCACCCGCCTTGCCCCGCAAATCTTCATCGAAGCCGCTTTCAATGCCGGTTTTGCCCATGTAGTCGGGAAGGCGATAGCGAAATTGGATTCCTTCATCCTCCTCCAGTTGCATCGCCTGCTGGACATACCCGAGGACGTGAGCGGCCACGGGGCCGTTTGGATAGTAGCGGTACGGTTCCACTTCCAGTTCAATGCCGGGAAGGTCCGCGGCTTTTTCCATGAAAAGCGCAATTTGCTCGGAAGTCAGATCGGTGACCACCGGCATGGGCATGGCGAGCTGCTCGCGGTAATGTTTGGCGAAGGCATAAGGATTCAGCACGAGCGGTTGCGGGAGAACGGCAGAGCTGACGCGCCAGACGATATTGCTGACGACATTATAGCGGGCCTGCTGCTCCAGTTCATACATCTCCTTCCCTTTAGGGCGACGATGATTCACCTGCACAAAGCCTTTGCGGACAGTATTGGTGTATTCGAACTTGAACTGCTCGCGAATGTCTTCGAGGTAAAGATTAATATTGTAGCGGGGCTGGTTATCCGCGAGCACCTGGCCATCGCGGTCGAGGATTCTGCCCCGGGCGGCTGGAGTGCGGACAGTGCGATACGACTGGATGCGGAGAGAGCTTTCGTATTTATGGCGTGAGACGATTTGCAGGTACCAGAGCCCGCAGACGAGGATGAACATGCCGACTAAAATCCCTCCGGCCAGGCATCTGAGCCTGAAGTCGCCTTTTTTAACCTGGTCGAGGACTAGCATTAATGTCTCCCGCGTTCGATTTCGCGGTCTGCACGGAATGTGGATTCGGGAACTTCCTGGTAACGGAATGCGGCGTCAAAGCGCCTGAAAACCCGGAACCAGACGGGCGTGATCACCCCGCCACCGGCTGCCATGATGAGCCATTGCCAAAGCGAGCCGATACCGATAAGCGGCTGCTCTCCAAGAAGATATAAAATTACCAGCGCCAGCACGGGTGAAAAGGCGCTGGCAATGAAACCGAGCACCCAATGTGTTGTAAATTGATCGGACAAAAGCACTTCGCGATAAAATAGTGTAATCCACGTTAATATCACCAACGCACCCATGCTCGTTCCGAGCGGGTTTGCGGATAGTGCATCATACATCAATCCGAACGCCGCTGCAGAAAAAAGAGCGGCTCCCGAAGATAATCCCAGCGCCCCATACATCACCAAACCGGGCAAAAAATCAATTTGGGCTCCCATGAAATCCCGGAAAAACATCACCCGGCCTTCAAAGAAAACGCAAAGATACCCGACCAGGAAGAAAAAGAGGAAACTCGGCCAATTAAATTCTGGGTCCTGGTACTTCATGGGAAAATCACCCACACTTCTTCAAGTTCCCTGAGGTCTGCAATGAGCTTTACTCGCGTCTCGAGATAAAGTCCATAACCGATGCTGTTCACGTCCAGAATGTTTCCGATGGGAATTCCTTTGGGGAAGATTCCGCCCAAACCGCTGGTGACAACGCGCTGGCCGGGAGTGATTTGGGCCAGGCGGGAAATGTAAGTCATCTCAACAATCGATTCATCCAGCACGGACGATTCCCCCGGCAAAATAAAACCGGTATTTCGCGCAGCGTTTTCCACCAGGGCGGCTACCCGACATTTAGGATCGCCGATCAAGACCACGCGCGAGGTCTTGGGCGAGACTTCATCAACCCTTCCCACCAGGCCTACCTCGGTCACCACAGGGAGATTCCGGGTTACGCCATTATCGCTGCCGATATCAATTTCCAGTGTGCGCCACCAATTCGCGGGATCGCGTGTAATCACTCTGGCCAGGCGCACTTTCCAGGGGGCGCGCTGCTGCCAGCTCAAGGCTTTGCGGAGGAGGTCGTTTTCACGGACTGCTTCTTCGCGTTGAGTCAGCTTCAGTTGAAGCTCGGCGTTTTCGTGACGCAGTTTCTCGACTTCAGCAGCGAGGGTGCTTTTGGGCAAAACCCGCAATCCGGCAGCTTCGGTTGCTTTTTGCGTGGAACTGGCAAGGCCAAAAAGCGGAAGGAAAATGCCGATTAACGATAGTTTAAGGCGCGAGGTGGTGCGCGCGGGGAGGTTGAACAATATCAACGCCACCACGGTCGCAATGCCGAGTCCGA